>JAZQPR010000110.1:0-11854 GCA_045628605.1 Oscillospiraceae bacterium | reverse complement strand
TATTTCTAAAACTATGATAACATAAAAAAGGATCAGATGCAAATAATTTGCTCAAGACAGTCAAATTGTTTGCACCTGGTCCTTTATTTAATTTGATTGAAATTTCGAAAAATCGGGGCACACAGTGTGCTCAGTAACACGATATGGACAGTGTGTTTGTAAGCATTGATTATTCTAAATTCGAGTTTATTCATATAAGAGATCCTTATAAATCCAAAGAGGTGATGTACCGGGAAATCAAGGAAGAAGAAAAATTTCTTTATGAATCAGATGAAATTCTTGAACCGAAATATATTACTGATATGACGGAATTTATTCAGACCGGAAGAAAAATCGTATATTGTAATTACAGAGCCGCTGATTATATAAAAAAATTAATTCCGGAATTTGAGGATACAGATATTAAAGATTATGACTGTGTTTTCCTTTTCCCGAAAATATCTGCTTCAGAGGATGCACAGGCGGCTGCTTCTGATATGACAGAACTGTACAGTACGTTTGAGGGATTTCCGCCTGAAAAAACGAAAGAAATCTATTATGATTCTGCAGTTCAGATTTTTTCTTTTTCACATATTCATGAACCTGTATCCCATATTTCTCCTTATATATGTATTTTCGGAGATACATACAATAACGAAAAATTTTCACCTGAAAAATCTAATTATTATCATTTATTTGGTGAGGCGATTTACGGCAGCAGTGAAGACACCATTAAAATATATGAGCAGAATGGTTACAGCATAACATGTTCTTCGATTTCTGAAATGCTGGATCAAAAATATGTTTTTATAGAAAGACTCATTATGATAATTCGTTTTTCTATAATATTAATGCTGATTTTTATGACAGTAATTCTGTTTTCTTTTGTAAAGCTTGAATATAAAATTAATGGTATGGAACTGGCTGTAAAAAAGATTCTGGGATACAGTGTTTTAAAAAAGCATGTAAGTCTGTATATTAATGCATTGGTATCACTGATAATAAATCTGTGCCTGTCATGCATTTTTATGATTTTCTTCAGAGCAAATTTCATGGTATTATTTTATGCTTTTCTTTTGAGCATACTTGAATGTCTTGTTTTATCATTTAATATAGTGTCTGAAGAAAAAAAGAATCTCATTAAAACCCTGAAAGGCGGTGCGTTATGATAAAAATAGAGCACTTGACAAAAAAATTTGAGGATCATGTAATTTTTGAAGATTTTTCACTTGAGATAGAAGATGGAGAGTTTGTAGTTTTCCGGGGTGTAAGCGGATGCGGAAAGACGACACTGTTAAATATGATCGGTGCAGTTGAACCTGTTTCTTCAGGGAAAATAACAGTTGATAATATAGATATTACCAACAGAAAAAATCACAGAAAGTATTTTTCTGAAAAAGTAGGATTTCTTTTTCAGAATTTTGCACTGGTTGAAAATAAAACTGTTGAAAAAAATCTTAAACTGATATCAGATAAAAACAGATCAGAGCTGTCACTTGAAGCAGCACTGGAAGCTGTTGGCATGTCCGGAAAGGAGAATCAGAAGGTGTATCAGCTTTCAGGCGGAGAACAGCAGAGAATTGCTCTGGCAAGACTTCTGATGAAAAAATGTTCCATTATTCTGGCTGATGAACCGACAGGCTCTCTGGATCATGACAACGCCTGTATAGTAATTTCTTTGCTGAAAAAAATGAATAAAGAAGGGAAAACTATTATTCTGGTTACTCATGACAGTTCTGTGGTTGATGATGAAATGAGGACGATCGAACTGAGCCGATAGTATGACAGTACCGGATACAGTAAGTTTTTCTTGAGGAATATGTTCATGATATGGCAAATAATCTGCAATAATGTTTCTTTCGTATAATTAGAAAATAAAAGATTGACATAATATGCATTATTAGTGTATAATGTAAATGTTTATTTGATTTAATGATGACTGAGTTTAAACAAACAATAATCAGTCAGCAGTTTAAGGAATTTCAATTTATTAATAACATATTAGTATAATACAGGAGGAAAACCATATGTGTGGTATTGTCGGATTTACCGGAAGAAAACAGGCTGCACCTGTTCTGCTTGACGGTTTGTCAAAACTCGAATACAGAGGATACGATTCAGCAGGAATAGCTGTCAGAAACGGTGAAAATAAAACTGAGATTGTAAAAGCTAAAGGAAAGCTCAAAGTATTGTCCGAAAAAACAAATGAAGGTCTTTCCATTGAAGGAAGCTGCGGAATCGGTCATACAAGATGGGCAACTCATGGTGAACCGTCTGAAATAAATGCACATCCGCACTGCAGTGACGATGAAAATGTAGTAGCTGTTCATAACGGTATTATCGAAAACTATCAGGAACTTAAGGAAAAGCTCACTAAGTCCGGTTATACTTTCTATTCACAAACTGATACAGAAGTTGCTGTAAAGCTTATCGATTACTATTATAAAAAGTATAATGAAGGTCCTGTTGATTCAATAGCTCGTGCCATGACAAGAATCAGAGGTTCATATGCGCTTGCTGTAATGTTCAAGGATTTTCCGGAACAGATATATACAGCAAGAAAAGAAAGCCCGATGATCATTGGTGTTACAGACGGTGAAACATATGTTGCATCAGATGTTCCTGCTATTCTTAAATATACAAGAAACGTATACTATATCGGCAATATGGAAATAGCTAAGCTTGAAAAAGGTACTGTAACTTTCTACAATATTGACCGTGAGGAAATAGAAAAGAAACAGACAGAGATCAAGTGGGATGCCGAAGCTGCTGAAAAGGGCGGATATGAACATTTTATGCTCAAGGAGATCCATGAACAGCCTAAGGTTATCCGTGATACAATAAACTCAGTTGTAAAAGACGGTGTGATCAATTTTGAAGAAGTCGGAATGACTGATGAAGAGATCAATAATTTAAAGCAGATCTATATAGTAGCATGCGGTTCTGCATATCATGTCGGAATGGCAGTTCAGTATGTTATTGAAGATATGACAGGAATTGCAGTCAGAGTAGAACTGGCTTCCGAATTCAGATACAGAAATCTGAAGCTTATAAAGGACAGTCTTGTAATTATCATAAGCCAGTCAGGCGAAACAGCAGACAGCCTTGCAGCACTCAGAGAAGCAAAGAAGCAGGGAATAAAGACCCTTGGTATCGTTAATGTTGTAGGTTCATCCATTGCCAGAGAAGCTGACAATGTGTTCTACACACTTGCAGGTCCTGAAATCTCTGTTGCTACTACAAAGGCATACAGCACACAGCTTGTCGCAGGTTATCTTCTTGCAATGTATTTTGCAAAGGCAAGAAATGAAATAACAGATGAAAGATATGATGAACTTCTTAAGGAACTTTACAATATTCCGGACAAGATAGCAAAGATCCTTGAAGACAAGGAAAGAATCCAGTGGTTTGCAAACAAATATGCAGGCGCCAAGGATGCATTTTTTATCGGAAGAGGTATTGACTATGCGATCAGTCTTGAAGGAAGTCTTAAGATGAAGGAGATAAGCTATATTCATTCTGAAGCGTATGCTGCAGGTGAGCTTAAACATGGTCCTATCAGCCTTATTGAAGATGGCGTCCTTGTAATCGGCGTTCTTACTCAGCAGGATCTCTATGAAAAGACTGTAAGCAATATGGTCGAAGTAAAGAGCCGCGGAGCATTTATCATGGGTCTTACTACATACGGAAACTATGGTATTGAAGATACTGCAGATTTCACAGTATATATTCCGAAAACAGAAGCATATTTTGCAGGAAGCCTTTCTGTTATTCCTCTTCAGCTTCTCGGATATTATGTATCAATTGCAAAAGGCTTTGATGTAGACAAGCCGAGAAATCTTGCAAAGAGTGTTACTGTTGAATAAATAAAAATAAAAGGTCCGTAAATATTGCGGACCTTTTTTATCTAAGGATTTGCTTTTTATAACAACACAGAGGATATCCCCCGCCTCTGCAGGCGGCGGGTTCTATCTGACCAAACAGTCGGAGTACAATCTCCGACTGAGCGGGAACCGATTCTGCGAATCGCCTCTGCTTGTTAAAAGCAGAGCTTTGAAAAAATCCCTCAGAAAAAAATTTTTTCTGAGGGATAATTATTTTATTAACTGAAAGTAACAACACAGTTTTTGCCTGAATTTTTCGCACTGTAAAGAGCTTTGTCTGCACGTTTGAATCCGTCAGCAGGAAACTCATCTTTTCTTGTCTGTGTTATGCCAAAACTGCATGTGATTTTTTCAACACCTTCAAATTGTGTTTCGGAAATAATAAGTCTGAGCTTTTCAAAAACATTGATAACTTCCGCAAGCTGAAGGGAATTGCACACTGCCAGAAACTCTTCGCCGCCCCATCTGCCGAATGCAACGTTTTTAGGCTTCAGTTCATTTAAACAGATAGAAGCAAGCTTTTTCAGTACCTTGTCACCAATATCGTGTCCAAAGGTGTCGTTAATGGATTTGAAATTGTCGATATCCATCATGATAACTGTTGTCGGGAAGCTGCCGTTTTTCTGTCCTGCGAGTTTGTTAAGTTCAGCTTCGATTCTTCCGTGATTGTAAACGCCTGTAAGCGAATCAACGGTTGCACGTTCTTCATATTTGTGAATCGTTTCTATAAGCTCATTATGGCTGTCAGTAATATCCTGTACCATAAATACGCAGCGGCAGTCATTGTCATCATCAGTATTAACTCTGCTGAATGTAAGCTTTGACCATTTGAATTCGCCTTCAAGATTTTTCATTGGAATATCAATTGATTCTGCTTTTCCCGGTTTAAGATGTGTTTTCAGATATTCAGGATCTGATTTTTCCAGGAACAGCGGCTGGTCTTCAGGAGTGAACATATTCATGATCATATTTCTCCAGTCTGTATATGCCGGACCTGCCATATCTACCGTATTTTCAGATATTTCTGTGACGCTTATGCTGGAAGTGGCGTTTTTGGAAACATCAATATACATTGAAAACAAAAATGCGGCTTTCTGAATATTCTGTTCTTTTTCTCTTTCATCGATTTCTTTAACAGAATCGTTGTCTGTAAGTTCGTCCATGAAAAACATACATCTCTGTGTGCCCTTGATAGGGTAGCAGTTTATCTGGACAATATGAGCTTCGTCATTTTTGAATATCTTAACTTTCTTGGCGTATTTTCCGTCGAAATCGCCGTATCCGGAAAGAAATACTTCATAAGATTCGCTTATATCTGTTGAAGACTTTCCGTTATTTATATGAAACCATATCGTTTTTACAAAATCTTCAAATGCTCCGTCATTACCGAATACATCTTTAAAAATTCCCCGGTTTATAACAGCATGGTATTTGTTTGCTTCTTTGTCTGTAATATATATGGCATCAATTTCAGAAGAAGAGATGTCGTTTATATCTGACAAGGAATAGTCTTCAAGTCTTTTTTGCTCCATAGTGTATACATCCTCTCTATACCATAAAAAAATCATTACTATAATTATAACACTATTATATCAAAACATCAATATATATTTAGTTAAAAAATGATTAAACGTGTAAATTTGATTAACTAAAATTTGTTGATTATTCTAAAAATATTGTGATTTTATTTGATAATGCCGATTTGTGCATTGTATATGAAAATGTGACTTGTTAAATTTATGTATACAATCCTGATGCAGCCTGCTTACCAGATCTTGATTGTCTGTTTGAAAACAGTTTTTCCGTCTTTTTCAGCTTTGATGAAAAGACTGCCCGGTATGACGCTTTTTCCTTTGTAGTTTGGTTTGCATTCGTATGTGTCGGCCTTGTTCTGTTTATGAAAATCAGAAATGATATCATCACAGCATATTTTCATATTGTTTGCTTCAGCAGGAATATATATGATATTGTCATCATCAGGAGTGCCGCCGAATTCCGGCAGAAGAAGAAAAGTCTTTTCAAGGTGACGGTGTTTGTATTCGCTTTTTGCTTTTTCTTTTGTGTCAATATCGCAAAGCAGCATCGGTGCTGTTTTTTTGCTTTTCTGCAGCATGCTTTTGACCATTTTCATTTCGTTTGGATACATACTGCTCATCTTATCAAATACGCTCATGGTAAGTCTCCCTTCAGTACAGTAAATTACAGGATAATAATATTATTATACCAGAAAATTCTGAACTGTTCAATCGATTATTTATTGCGAAAAAAAACAGAGTAACGGAAAAAATTACTCTGTTTAAAATAAATTTAATTATAAAAGTTTTTCATCATAATGTGCTCGTTCTCCTCCGATAAATTTCGGACGTGTTCTTGCACAGACCAGATGTGCTTCACCTATAGTGTTTACTGATATTCTTACCGGAACTGCAACATCTTTTAAATGCATGCCTATCAGTGTATCTCCGATATCCATTCCTGCGTCAGCTTTTATGTGTTCAACGGCAGCGGGTTCTTTAAAGTGTTCATATGCTTTGGTTGCAAACGAGCCGCCGGCCTTGGGCTGAGGAACTACGTTTACAAAATCAATTCCTTTAGCTTTTGCAACGCATTTTTCAACGATTATTGCACGGTTCAGGTGTTCGCAGCACTGTGCAGCAAGATAGATCCCTGATTCGTTTGCAGCAGTATATATTCCCATAAATACGTCTTCAGCCAGCTCCGGTTTGGATGCAGATCCGATTTTTTCTCCGGATACTTCGCTTGTAGAACAGCCAACAACAAGCAGATCTCCTTTTTCCAGCTTTGCAACTGAGATCAGTTCTTTTGCGGCATTATAGCTTTCTTTAAAAATTTCAGATTCCATAATATTATATGTCCTTCCGTAATTGATATATATATTATATCAAATATTTCCATACAACTTCAATATATATTAAACCATAAAAATTCGTCACTTTTATTAATAAAATAATAATAATGCAGCTGAGACGTAAAATCGCAGCTGCAAAATAATTTATTATTCAAACTTATTCACATCCAGATCAGGCGGCGCATCAATCTCGTCTGAAACATATTTTCCGTTTTTCTTGCGCTGTTTTACACATTCGGTCAAAAGATATTCAATCTGGCCGTTTACTGAACGAAAATCTGCCTCTGCCCACGCTGCGAGATCATTGTAGAGCTTTTCTGAAAGTCTGAGCGGTATCTGTTTCTTGTCTGCCATCAGTATAAACTTCCTGAATTTACAATAGGCTGAGCATCATGGTTTCCGCAGAGGACGACGAGAAGATTTGAAACCATTGCTGCTTTACGTTCTTCATCAAGTTCAACGACATTGTTTTCAGAGAGCCTTTCCAGTGCCATTTCGACCATGCCTACAGCACCGTCAACTATCATCTTTCTTGCATCGATTATTGCAGATGCCTGTTGTCTCTGAAGCATTACTGCTGCTATTTCCGGAGCATAGGCGAGATATGTGATACGTGCTTCAAGAATTTCTATGCCGGCATTTTCAACCTTGCTCTGAATTTCTTTTCTTATTCTTTCAGCTACGATTTCGCTTGAGCCTCTGAGGCTTCCTTCGTCAGCGATACCGTCACCGGTTGTATCAACATTTGGAGCTACGTCATAAGGATAGATACGAACAATATTTCTGAGTGCTGTGTCGCACTGGAGCGAGAGATATTCTTTGTAGTTGTCAACGTCAAAAACAGCTTTTGCAGTATCAACTACTCTCCACATTACAGCTATGCCTATTTCAACAGGGTTACCGAGACAGTCGTTGATTTTTTGTCTGTTGTTGTTGAGTGTCATGATTTTAAGTGAGATTTTTTTGTCGGGAACTGCAGATGCAGCTGCGGCAATCGGATCATACTGGACACCATCAGCGCCAACGTCACCACTTTGTCTGAGTTTGGTCTTTGCAGCAGGGTTTACAGCTGTACAGAACGGGTTTACAAAGTAAAAACCGTCTCCTTTAAGTGTGCCCTTATATTTTCCGAAAAGTGTGAGAACAAGTGCTTCCTGTGGTTTTAATACTTTCAGTCCAAGCAGAAGGATCCATCCTAATATTCCCCAGATTGCTGTGAGAACGGACAGAATAGTTAAGCCTTTTTCTATCGAGTATGCAAACAATGGAATTGCCGCAATGTAAAGGGCAATTGTCAATAATAACACAGGCATTCCGTTCTTTTTGGTTGATAAAATTTTTTCTTTCATAAAAATACATCCTTTCTTTCAGATATTATTTTTTATCTATCTGATATCATTATGATATCATTTTATTTTTTGTTTGTCAATAGTTTTTTTAAAATTAAATAAAGATAAAAAAATATGCCATGTTCCGATGATTTTCCTGAACTGTTTGGGAGGGATATTGCCTTTATGCTGTTAAAATAAAAAAGCCGCAGAAAATCTGCGGCCTGATAGTCTTAGTATTTAACATAGTCAGATGCATTAAGATCGGAGAAGTAAAGGAAGCCTGCGTTTCCACTAAGATCTTCATATACGGTGACTATTTTGATTGATGCATTGTATGTGTTTTCATAGTCAGTATCCTTTGATACGCACAGGAATCTGTAATTTGTACCGGCAACTACCTGTGATCCGAGGAAAGCCTGCGGCATGAGCACTATATCTTCCGGTAAGCTGCTGCTTGCTTTTTTAAAAGCATCGGCTGCGTTTTCAGGAAATGTCTGAAGATTTTCGTCTCCCTTGAATTCTTCAGCACTTACAGTCCATGCATTGGTATAGAGTTTATTTTTCTGCGGTGCGGCATCATCAGTCTGAGGAAGATTGTTCAGGTCGAAGTCAGCAACTGACAGTATTTCAGCTTCATCGAGCCAGCGGCGTTCGTATATAGTGTAAACTTTCAAATCACCGTCTTTTGCTTTGCATAGAATCGAATGATTTAGTCCACCGACTACTTGCGTTCCAAGAAGTGCAATAGGTTCCGGTTCAGGCTCGTCACTGTCCTTAAATGCATTTTTCCATGCAGTCATTGAATCCTCAGGGATAATTCCGCCGATGATTTCATTATTGAATCCGCCGACAATCAGATTAACAGGCTCTGTGTTTTCTTCATACACTGCAGTATCTGAAACGTCAGCATTTTCTGTGTCCGAAATATCAGTAACTGTATCTTCCAGGGAAACATCGGTCTGAATAATTTCGGAAGTGAAGGCAGCTTCTGTATTAACAGTTTCCCGAATTTCGGATGTGTCTGTCATTTCATCAGTTTCGCAAACAGCTGTTTGCTCTGTACTTTCTGAAATATCAGAACTTTCATCCCATTCGTCTTCATAACAGCCGGTTGCCATTGAACACAGTGAAGCAGCAATAATAATTAAAGATACCTTTTTTAACGATTTCATAATAATCCCTCCACATAATTTTCAAAGCTCTGCTTTTAACAAGCAGAGGCGATTCGTAGAATCGCTGACCAAACAGTCGGAGATTGTACTCCGACTGAGCGGAAAGATAGAACCCGCCGCCTGCGGAGGCGGGGGATATCCTCTGTGTTGTTATATTTTTGTTTGAAATATAGTGTTATTATACTGATTTTATTATCATTTGTAAAGGTAAAATATTGTTGTGATTGATTAAAAAACAGTCGTTAAACTATATTTTGTAAATATCCGGCAAAAGCCTTGACAATTTGATTTTTCAGCGATATACTGTATTACAACACAGAGCTTTGAAAATAAAAAATTATGGAGGAACAAAAATGAAAAGAAAAACGGAACGAATTATTTCAGTAATTATGTTTGTTATTTTACTTGGAATAATAATTCTGATCGCGATGTATGCTCATGGGTGGCTCAGATATTCATTCGGGGATGTACTTGTAATACCGGCACTTTATTTTCTGGTAAGGATTTTTACCGGAAAATTTCATAAAACAATGCCTGTGCTCCTGTTTTTATTTGCCTGTCTGGTCGAGCTTCTTCAGCATTTTGACATTTGCGGAATACTCGGAATACCGGAGGGAAGTGTTCTGAGAATAATTATCGGGACAACAGGTCTCTGGAGTGACGTCTGGTGCTATGCAGGGGGAGCCGTTATGACATATGCTGTTATTTTTATTCTGGATAAGATTTTTTCGGGAAAAAATGATCCTGTCGATTTTTCAGAACAACAAATCTGAAGAACCATGTGGTAAGAAATAAAAAAATTAACGCTGAACGAAATATACATTGTTCAGCGTTATTTTTTATTATTTAGTCTGCTGTAAATTCAACACGGTTTCTGCCGCCTTTTTTGGCTTTGTACATCGCAGAATCAGCTTTTGAAATGCAGTTCTGGAATGTATCGGATTTGTCGTACATTTTGCCTCCGACAGAAATTGTGATTCTGCATTGTCCGGTTGTATCTGCTTCAATTTCCTTGCAGATTCTTTCTGCTTTTTCTTTTGCATCTTCAAAAGTGTATTCGCAAAGAATTATAATAAATTCTTCGCCGCCCCATCTGATAACATAATCAGTCGTTTTTGTCATTTCTTTCAGCTTCTGCGCCAGATGCTTCAGAACAAAATCTCCGGCTTCGTGTCCGTATGTATCGTTGATTTTTTTGAAGAAATCAACATCGATCATCAGGACGGCTATACTGCTGCAGAATAATTTAAGTTTCCCGGTTTCTTCATTGCATATCTGCGGCATGATATTCCGGTTATATGCTTTCGTCAGATTATCGTGCTGCATCATATCATCGAGCTGATTTTTTGTCTGATAGTGGTCAAAATACACGTTTTCCATATAGTAGTTTACGATGCATACTGCTGCGATGCATGGAACATTCATTACTATCATCAGAGTGAAGGATTCATAGTGATTGACCAGATTGGAAAGTACAATATCAACTAAATACAAAGGATGCCAGACGACGGAATACTTAAACGGAGCACTTAGTCCGAGTGCTAAAAACATAAGATGCATCAGCATAAAGCCTTCGTTGGCATGTATTCGTTCTGATCTGTAGCTTAGTGCCCAGCATGTACAGAACATAATAAAATGCAAAGATATATATGACATTGTGATGATCACTCTGTAATCGTTGGTTTTTGAATTGATAAAAATAAAAATCAGCATCATTGCCAGCGGAAGACAGCGCGGTATCACACACTGCGGCGGAAAATAGCCGAATGCTATTACGTCTGTCAGCAGGTAAACGACAGAACTTATGCAGGATACAATTGTGCATATTACGCACATTTCCTTAAAATATTCAATTTTTGACTGATAAAAACTATGTCCTTTTTTAGCGTTCACATTTCAATCCCCCTTAATTGCCCGTATTTTCCGGCAGATTATTTATCAACTGTTATGAACGGAAGTATTTATATTGTTCACAATTTATTATTATATCGGCAGTTAAAAGGTTTGTTTCAATGCACATTTTGTATATTTTTTTGCAAAATTTTTTTATGATAAATCACAGCATAGTTTAGCGTTTTATGAATTCTTCATTTTGCTGTGTTATATAACAACACAGAGGATATCCCCCGCCTCTGCAGGCGGCGGGTTCTATCTTTCCGCTCAGTCGGAGTACAATCTCCGGCTGAACGGAAGGGATTCTGCGAATCGCCTCTGCTTGTTAAAAGCAGAGCTTTGAAATAATCTCCGTAAGCAGTGCCGATCCGTAAATAATTAAAACAACTGCAATCTTGCTGTTAAGATATCCTGAAGCAATCGCAGGCGATGAAACAGCAAACTGCCCGAAGCTGCTGTTTTCATCGTACTGAAAAGCTGCTGAATTCAGCAGGGATAAAACCATAAACATTCCCGGAGACAATACTAAAGCGACAGCAGGAACCTACTAATATAACAACACAGAGGATATCCCCCGCCTCTATAGCCAATGTCATCAACTTAAGAAATTGATGTAAAAAAGTTAATACAAAATTTGTGAATTTTGTCAATTGACAAAATGAAAAATCCCAAAAAATGAGAAAGTAATATCTTTTTCATTGTGAGGCGATTTAAATGTCATTAAAG
>JAZQPR010000109.1:0-11504 GCA_045628605.1 Oscillospiraceae bacterium | reverse complement strand
TTTAATGACATTTAAATCGCCTCACAATGAAAAAGATATTACTTTCTCATTTTTTGGGATTTTTCATTTTGTCAATTGACAAAATTTACAAATTTTGTATTAACTTTTTTACATCAATTTCTTAAGTTGATGACATTGCCTTTTGAGGCGGGGGATATCCTCTTCGTCGTTATAATTCTTCGGCCTTAAAAGTAGTATAACCTTCGTAATAATAGCTGTGGTCGATGCCTTTCATATAGACCTCACGGCTATCTACATCGTCGGTCAGAGCCGCTTTTAAGATGTGCTTTATTTCTATATCTTTGATGGGGCTGCGTTCCATTGCAAGAAGATAATCTTCTTTATCAACACGGCTCCAGTCGATGATCTTATGGAGTTCTTTCTTCAAAATAAGGTCGAGCCAAATACGTGTGCTGCGTCCGTTACCCTCCCGAAAAGGATGGGCAATGTTCATCTCAACGTATTTTTCCACGATTTCGTCAAAGGTTGACTGCGGCATTTTATCAATGTTATCAAGCGCCGCATCAAGATACATCAAAGGCGCAAAACGGAAATTACCTTTGGCAAGATTTACGGTTCTAACCTCTCCGGCAAAGTCATAAATCTCATCAAAGAGGTACTTATGAATCGCTTTAAGGGCAGAGAATTTTCCCGCTTCTAATTTGTCGAGCGTTCCGTTTTCAAACAGTTCAATTGCTTTTTTCTTGCTGATGCGTTCTTCCTCACGAGCAAGATCTGCGGAATTTGTAAGTCCTAATTTATTTTCAAGTGCCATATCGCACCTCCGAAATCAAGTTAAAAAATATTTAAGTGCAAAGACAAATCCGATAATAACTGCAATATTTATGTATATTTTATTTTTCTGTTTTTCAGCGGCCAACTGATGTAGAAAAGTCACCACATTCCATCATGTATTTGTTCAAAGAATCATTGCCACAATCAAATTTCTGAAGGTCATCAAAATCAACCGGACAGGGTTTAATATCATAATCCAGTAAAGTATTATCATTATTTTCTTTTCTTAGTAATTTCATTATTTACTCAAATGCTTTCTAAATAATTCTGCTCTTTTCTGAATTTCAGCGATTGGTCTTTTGGCCTGTGATTTTTCTTTCATCTTTTCAGATGTACCAGCTTTAAAAATAAAAACACTATTAATAGGTTTATTTGTAGTCATAACAATTCTTCCTTAAAAAAATGGTATGAAGAGAATATCTACTCAGTTATATTATAGCATATTAATAGATTAAATACAAAATAAATTATGCTTTCCACAACATAAACTATTCTCATTCACTTTTATTCTCAGAAAGGTTGAACTCTTTTAAATCGCTATGTTGCACCATTTTTTATGGCATTGTTATATGCGGATTTGTTTTCTTTGCTATATTAATCACCTCAGTTTCTTAATGTCAGTATTCAACTTCATAATCACAGGGAAATACACCTTTCATCCTTTTACTTCTAAGCATACTTATAACCCATTTGCAGCCGTAAAACCATTCGTCAGGTACAAGATCACTTAACTGTACCGGTCCGCATGGGCCAAGACATTTATCTTCATCTTCCTGAAAATATTTCAAAAAATAATTATGTGCCTTTCTTGTGCTGTTCTCTTCAATAAGTCTCTGTATTTCATATCCCTGCTCTTCTGTAAGTGAATTAAAATATGCACAATATGAGTAATATTCTTCTCCGAATTCTCCTGGTTCCATATCATAGCTATATACAATTGGTGCCATTCCTTTCTGGTTACCGATTGCTATTCTTAATTTCTGACTGTTTAATGTCATCATAACGTAATCTATATGTATCTTATCCATTTTTTCAATCCTTTTCATTATCATATTCCGCCAACTGCACCGCACATTTCTCGGGACTTGCATAGGCAAAATACTTCACCGGTATCTTCTTCATACGTACTATCTCCATGATCTTGCTGTACTTATTGTGTGGCATGGCATTCGTCTGCATCCACACAACATCAGCGTTCCTAATAGTGTTTACATCCGGATCAGCATACGGATCAATAAACTTAACGTTAGGCAGCAGCTTTACAATAACCTTCAGCCATGTAGCATGTCCACCGAATACCACAACCCTTGCATTTGTTCTGTACGGGAAAGTGATACCAGTATCCTGCTGTTCTTCTTCATCTTCGCTGCTGTTCTGAATCTTATAAATCAGATTACGCAGTTCCAGAAGCTCCTGATTATCAGACTCATATTTCTCATGAATACCTGAAATCTGTTTTTCCAGCTCAGCAGCCCTTCGCTCTGAACTATAAAGTTTCTTTTTTAATTTATCAATCTGATTATTCTTTTCGGAAACTGTATTCAGCAAATCCTCTCGACTTATTTTAGTTAAACCTTCAGCTGAACGTTCCTTTATCAGATTTTCGGTCTGGTATACATTAGCAAGGCCTCTTTTTCCGAAAACATGGGCATCAGCAAAAGCCTTGTAATAACACATCAGTTCCGCCTGTTTACGACTAAATCCTGATTTTACAAAAGACTGAACCTTTTCATATCTGTCAGGTTCATATCTCGGAGGAACAACATATGAATTTGAATAGATTACCTGAGCCAGATTATACGGAAGCAGGTCTTCCTTATGATATTTCAGATCTTCACGCACAAACTGATATGCATCCGTATATTTAAGCCTGTACTCCTCCTCATATTTATCTTCATCATCTTCATAAAACCTGTTATAGAGCCTTACCGACATCTGGTCTGATTTTTTATTTTTTTCATATGCATTACATAAAATTTCAGTTACCTTGTCAAAAAGCACCTCGTTATACTTAAGATTCCACGGCAGCTGCTGAGCTGCATATCCAAGAACGCATTCAAGGACGATCGGAATCCAGGCCAAACTGTCAGCGTTGTCCAGCGAATACATAAATCCGAAGATAATCTCATACGGATTCTTAATTGAAAATGCCTTTACCGCATCATCTTCCGCAGTATTAATGTTTCTGTATAATGCGTGAACAAGCCTGGAATACTTACCAGTCAGTGAAACTAAATTATGAAAAAGTTCGGTTGAATTACTGTCAAGCCTGGTTATTGAAATATCACGCTTGTTCATAAGAATGTCAAGTTCATCATCAAGCATCTGATCATCCTCTTCAACGTAATTCATTGCGCCGGGATATGGATTACTCAGAACGCTGAGTACATTCTTACTGTTTTTCAACTTGCTGATTTTTCCAATCATCTTTTTCTTACATTCTACAGCAAGGTTCTGCATGTGAACAGCTTCTTCTACATTCTTCCTGGCTTCTTCAGCTATTTTTAAGCACTCTTTTCCGGCTTCTTCTGAATATCCAAGAATAATATCTATAAAATCAAAGCATTTGTCATGAAAGTGCCGAACTGAGCGTTCAATTATCTCGGGACGTATAAATGAAATCAGTGCATCATATCTTTCCCTTATCGTCATTTTTTCTGCCGTTTTGTAAATGTTTATATAATCGTCATCATCATACTCGTCCATGAGAATCATAGCCATATTCTCATCCTCTGACACCTCCCTGGGACGTGGTTCAGGAGCATAATGGCGATATTCCGGGAAACAGCATTTTTCCTTAGTAAGCGAAGCCGTTTCAGTGCTGTAAAAAGCTGTCTTCGGAACATGACGGTTTTCCAGCAGATACATAACACCTTTTATTATTTCATTGGTATATACTGTATCCTGAAATTCATGTGGTAAAATAATTTCGTTTATTCGGTCATCATGAGGGATGAAATACGCCGCCAGATAATAATTACCTGACTTTTCAATTGAATCAAGGATAAATAATGCGACTGCAAGTGTAAGATTATCATGTTCATCGATCTCATCAGGCGTATCAACATAAAGGTCAGCACAAAACCTGCTCAGTTCCTGTTCAATACAGATATTATGATATTTCTCATCATATTTCTCTGCTGCTTCAGCTGCAACATCTACAAAAGCTGATATTCTGCGCTTTCTGTAAACATTATCGAGTTTAAACGCACGATATTCCTTATCATCATAATCCTTTCTTAATTCAGAAACGTTTTCATCATACGCTTTGCTGTAAAGAGTCTTTAATTTATCCCTGTAATCTCTAAGTGTTCTGTCATATTTTTTCAGATTATAATACTTTTCAAACGGTCTGAACAATTCTTCTGATACTTTATCAGGACTACTCTTCTTATTTAATGAACCGTGAATTTTCTTTCTTGGCATGCTTTTATGGCTCCTTTCTTTGAGATTGGTTACTGTAATTATATCATGATTTCAGCATTTTTGCAATACGGTATTCAAAAACAAGGCTTAATCGAGCGGGACGACTAAGCCTTGAAATTTGATAGATATTCTTTCTATAAAGATTTTTATTAGTTACCTATAAGTTAGTAAAATGAAGATCATTGCTCCTGAAAGTCTTAAGCAGAATTATGAGAACCGGATTCGTGAATCATTGAACAGAATTGAATAAAACAGGCTGATGTATCTGAAATCCTTTGATACATCAGCCTGTTCTGTTTCATGTATTATTTATTATCTGGCACATCTTGCTGCTACATCATCATATCCGGCAACTATCTCATCACCTTCTATGTTAATAAACATGTTATCATAATTAACTTTTGTCCCCGGTTCATAGTCAATCTTAAAATCAAGAGAATCGCCTTCTTCCCATCTGTTCATTACCCCAATCTTAGTCTTTTCAACACATAAATGCGGCTTACAGCCCCATTGACATACATCACAAAGCGTATAAATATATTCCTCTGAAATAACAGATTTTATACCGTGTGAGCATGATGAAATATGAATCATCTTATCCTCTTCTATATCCCATATCACAAGGAAATTCCCCTGTCCCTGAGCTATATTGATATGGGCATAAGCATATTTACAACAGCCTCAAACTGTATATCAAGATCAACATAATCTCCGTCAATCTTAATATTCAAAGCCTTTATTGACCTACCTGCATATTTCTCTTTACTAAAAGCTACATATGCGTCAATCTCTTCCTGTGACATATGTCCGCCTGTTACATTTACTACCATTACGTTCTCCCGTTAATTATATTTAGTATTTTCCAGTACTATTTGCTCAGATGTATTTCTATAACCGCCATAATCTCATTAAGACGAGTCTCTCCGACACCTTTAATGAGTTTCAGATCTGAACGAAGCTTTTCCAGGTCTACCGGAGCCGATGATTCTGCCTTTGCTTTGTCATATCCGATTTTATATACATTTTTGAAGGTCTGTTCAAGGCTTTCACGATACATCGACTTTACCTTCTTGTACATCGCCCTGTCCATGAACATTTCTTCTGACATTAAATATCAACCCTTTCTGCAGAGACTATCATAACATAAAATCACTGTCTTTACAAGGCGTATTTCTGCCATTTATGTTTAATTTTTCAGGGCTTGACTTTTTTCAAGTAAAGTGATATCATTTTCAATATAAAGGCATAATTCTTTAAATTCAATTTAATTGTATTTTTGTATTTACAGTTATTTATGCAAGTGAATCTCTGTAAATATCCTGTTACAAATTATTAAATTTAATTTATCATGTCTGAACACAAGTGATAACTGTATCTTCCGGGATAGTTGTATCTACAGATATAACTCTGCCTGTTCAGGCTATTTTTATGCCTTCAGTAAATATTACCGGAGGTTATTTTTATGGTTTCAAATGATTTTGATTTTATTGAGAATGCTATCGATTATAAGTTCAGAAACAGAGACTTACTTCAGCAGGCATTTATCAGAAGGTCATATTCCAAGGAAGAAGGCGGCGAAAACAACGAAGTCCTTGAATTTATCGGAGATAAAGTTCTTGATATGGTTGTTGTGAAATGGCTTATCGGACAATACGGTTATTATTGCTCTGATACTCAGGATTTTAACAGACGTGAAGACTGCGATGAGTTTGGTTCCAAACGTAACGAACATCAGCTTACTCAATATAAAAAGGCACTTGTCTGCAAAGAAACTCTTGCTAATCGTATTGATCTTATGGGATTAGCTGATTATCTTATCATGGGTAAAGGTGACATCAAAAATAATGTGCAGGAACAGGATTCTGTTAAAGAAGATCTGTTTGAAGCTATACTTGGAGCAGTTGCTCTGGATTCAAAATGGGATATGTCAGTTTTAGAGAATACAGTTGATATCATGCTTGATCCTTATTCCACATTATTTTCTGACGTTTACGATTATTATAGCGATATACAGGACTGGGCAGATGAAACGCTTGATTTCAGATATTCCTGCTCATATTCAGAAATTATATGTTATTTTAATCTTTATTACGAAGAAACTAACAGTTACTGGAATACTACTACCAGAAGATCAACGCAAATTACTGGTCGAGGACGTACTAAATCAATTGCTCGTAATGAAGCATGTAAGAAAGCATATGAATTTCTTGATGAACGTGGACTTCTTCATACAATAAGAGATGAAATTGATAATCCTAATCTTAATCAGGCAATCAATCAACTTGAAATACTTGCCCGCAGAGACTACTTCTCTCTTCCTGAATATGTATTTTCAAATGAATATGATGAGAATGGAAATCCCGTCTGGAAATGTGAATGTCATATAGAAGAAGCTGAATACTACTTTGATGCTATTGCTTCAACGAAAAAGGATGCAAAGAAGCAGGCTGCATTTGAGATGCTTGAATATGTACTTAACGAATTCTAATTTTTTAAGAGGTATCAGATGAAATATTATATTGTAGACTTTGAAAACGTAAATACTCACGGACTGAATGGTATCGAAAATATTGCTGAAGGAGATACTGTATGTATTTTCTACAGTGATTTTGCTAATTCAATATCCATAGATCATCATTTTGCAATCAGCCAGTCAAAAGCAGATATCTCATTTCAGAAAGTTGATGTAACCGGAAGAAACTCACTTGATTTTCAGCTTGTATCATATCTCGGATACATTCTCTGTGAAAACAAGAACAAGGATACTGAATTTTTTATCGTTTCAAAAGACAGGGCATTTGAAAGTATCCCAACATACTGGGATAATAAAGGATATAAAATCTCAGTAGTTACTGATCTTAACAACACTCCGCTAAACGAAATGGTTTCCGAGGATAAGGATAGTTCTCAGGAACAAACAGATGATGAAATATCCTCTACTGAACCAAGTAAACCACTGTCGTGCAGACAGAAAGCCCGCATTAAAAATCAGCAAAAGCAAACATCTGTACCTACTCCACGCGAACGAAGAGATAACTTCACTAAAGTATATGAGAATAGCTTCAGCGATAATGAATTTTCCGGGAAGAAGAATCAGATTCTGAATATACTCTGTACCGGTACAACAAGATGTGATGTAAACACCAAGCTTTCAAAAGTTCTTTCAGGTAAGGAAATGAAGAAACTATACAAAAAGTTCAAGCCATTACTGAAAGATTTACCTGGACAGTAATAGCAGAAACTCTCTACAATAATAAAAGGCCTTCAGTATGTGAAATCATTCCTTTTCCTTCAGATATCAATACTCTCTCATTATCCCAAAAATCTGAAACAGCTACATCTCTTATTTTAGTCGTAAACTTTCTTACTTCTGATTGTCTTCCTAATGAATCAAGAAATTCTTTTCTAACTGGCACATCAACTGAATTATAGAACAAATTAGCACCTTTAGGTCCTGTTTCTGTCATAACAGTTATCCGTTGTTCAGAAGATAGCTTCATAAAAATATCTCTCTTGTGCTTCCATTGAAACAACAATCTCTGTTTTAGCTCTTGTGGAACTCGCGTTTTCAAATTTTTCAAGAAATTCTTCTAAAGTCATATATTTATCTCCATACATTTTTTATGATTTAGTATTAAAAGTCTGTGTTTCATTTTCTAAATTTTCAAGCCATAAATACAATTGTACTAATAGTTGATATTATTGAAAACCCCTTTTACCCTGTTTGTCTCGAATCATTTTATTTATTAATAGCTACTATCCGTATCATTATTTATTCAATGTAATCACATAAATTCTAAATCAAAATGATAATCAATTATAAATCTATATAATCTTCAGCTTTTGTTTTCACAAGACTGATTATCTCATCAAATGCATCGTAAAAATCATCATACATATTTTCTTCACCATCAAAGGAAAAAACAAATTTACCAGTTTTTTTTGAAAATTGCAAAACTTCACCACAAGTCGTAAATCCTGACAGTGCTGAACCTGTAGTTACAGAACAGACAGAGCCGGATGTTCCGTCAAAACCTTCATCAGGGGTTCCGTTCAATCTTATTCTCATAATCGGCATTACCGTTCTTATTCTTACAGCAGTCGGTGTTATTTTCTTCAAATTTGTTTTTGCAAAGAAACGGATAAATCAAAGGCTCCTCTTGATTTTGATGAGGATGACGATGATTTTGATTTCCGCGATGAGGATGAATAATACGCTTTCAGAGCAAAGAAAAAGCACAGCCGCTTTGTGCTGTGCTTTAGTTATTGATGTTCATAATAATTTCAACTGCTTTATCATAAATAGCATTCCATGAACTGAATTCGGTATTACTGATAATCTCTTTCATATATTCTATCTGTTTTATAAAAGCTTCATTTGATATTTCTTTAGTATAATTCTGATCTTCATAAAAGTCATTTTCACACCATTGATATATCTCATAAGGCTTTCCATTTTGATTTATTCCCCACTCATATACTTCCAAAGGGCCGAAACACGCTCTTTTAATAATAACTATATTTCCATCATCATTTACATTTAAATCTGGTGGAAAGCACAGGAAGTCATGCACCCATAAATTATGATTTTTTATCTCTATCGACAATCTAACCGTCTCCTTTAGAAAAAATATAAATAAGATACACTCAATTTTACATATTTATGATAATTGATATCATAAGGCATTTTTTGTGTATAAACGAGATATAAAATGAAAATATAATACAGATGCTGTTGACTTTTTCTTTCACTTGTGTTACACTTGTGAAAGAAACGAAAGAATATGAAAGAAAGTGAAAGGAAAATATTATTATGCTTTCTGAAAATATAACTACAGAATTTAAAGAAATCTATGTAAATGATGTAAAAAAAGAAGTAATTGCATTCGCCAACACAGATGGAGGAACATTATATATAGGTATTTCTGATGACGGAAAAGTTATTGGTCTTGATAATCCTGATTTTGTAATGCAGCAGACCGCTAATGCTCTTAAAGATGGAATAAAGCCTGATGTTATGCCTTTTGTAAAGATTTCAGATATTGTGCTTGAAGATAAAAAGGTCATTAAAATTGAAGTATCTGTGGGAACAAACAAGCCTTATTACCTTTCAGACAAAGGATTAAAACCGTCAGGTGTATATGTCCGAAAAGGCTCATCGTCTCAGCCTGTAAGTGATGAAGCAATTCGTGAGCTTATAATTCAGACCAGTGGAAAAACTTATGAATCAGGACGTTCAATTAATCAGGATCTTTCTTTCGTTTCTTTCATCAAAAAAATGAAAGAAAGAAATCTTGAAGTCGGAGATTCTCAGTTAAGGACACTTCATCTTATCGGCGAGGACGGATTATATACAAATCTTGCACTTCTGCTTTCAGACCAGTGCGAGCATACTCTGAAGCTTGCTGTTTTTCAGGGAACAGATAAAGCTGTATTTCGTGACAGAAAGGAGTTTTCAGGCTCAGTTCTGAAACAGCTTGATGATATTTTTTCAGCAATTGATTTTTACAATAAAACAAGTTCTTCTATAAACGGACTTTATCGCATTGACAAAAGAGATTATGATGTAGAAGCACTCAGAGAAGCACTTCTCAACTGCATTGTACATCGTGATTACTCATTCAGCGGAAGTACTCTTGTTAATATTTACGATGACAGAATCGAATTTGTTTCTCTTGGCGGACTTGTAAAAGGACTCACAATGGAAGCTGTATACATGGGTGTATCTCAGTCAAGAAATCCAAACCTTGCCGCAGTATTTTACAGAATGAAACTCATTGAAAGCTATGGAACAGGAATCGGAAAAATCCGTCGTGCATACAAGGAAATTTCTTCTGAACCTGTTTTTGAGTCCGCTGACGGAGCATTCAGACTTACACTTCCTAATATGAATGAAGCTGTCATCCCGATTGTATCAGTGGATAATGCATCACTTATCATTGATTATATAAAGAGAAACGGTTCGATAAGCCGTCTTGAAACCGAAAAGCTGACAGGTTTAAAAACTACTGCTGCTCACAATCTTCTCAAAGAAATGTGTGCTGATAAGCAGCTAAAGGTCGCAGGAAAAGGGAAATCAACAAAGTATATTGTATAATAATAAACAGCGTGTTTTTTGTAGTCTGAATTCAGTGACATCCTCCCCCATTTATAGAAGTGGGGGCTTCCTGTAGTTAGACTTTCTGTGTATAAGATAACTCCAACTCCAGAATGGTTCTCGCTCAAGCACACTAATGTGCACAGTATCAACGAGCTAACCCCGTGTGCCCCACGGTTGTATATAATTTTTATGCCATTGCTATTCGCATTCCTTCGTTTCGGATATTTACAGCTGCATTTATATCGCGGTCATGATGTGTTCCGCATTCCGGACAATCCCATTCTCTTACTGACAGATTTTTTGTTTCAGGATTTTTATATCCGCAGCATGAACATGTCTGACTGCTTGCAAAGAAACGATCTACCTTTATCAGCTTTTTTCCTGACTCTTCAAGTTTGTATTTCAGAAATACTGTGAACATTCCCCATCCGTTATCTGAAACTGATTTTCCAAATCTCATTCTCTTTGACATTGCTTTCATATCAAGATTTTCTATACATACACAATCGTAGTCATTGGCTATCTGACGTGACTGCTTATGAAGAAAATCTCGCCTTTGATTTGCTGCTTTTTCATGCAGCTTTGCAAGTTTTCTTATCTGTTTGTTACGGTTTGATGAATCTTTTTCCATTAACGACAGTTTTCTCTGCTCTCTCTTCAGTTTTTTTACTTTTCAGCACATTCCAGAGTAACTCATACGCCGTAAATACGTGATTTTTAACATTTCCAACAGGGATAAAATTATCTCTTTGAGTTTATCCCATTCATTTCAGCTACCTTTTGCATGAATGGAAAACACGCACTAAACCAAGTATTATCGCAAGATACAATAAAATGAAATTTATAATTTTCTTTGTTTTATTATATGTTGCTGTAAATTAGTTGTCCAAAAGTTGTCCAGAGTTGTACAACTTAATCGGCATGACTTTGCGTATTGTATGATAACTTTGGAGATAACCAACAGGAACTTTTCTAACAAAAAACATCCACCACTTGTTATTGTACATCATTTTCAAGAAAAAGTCAAACGTAACAAACGGAGGTATAGGATAAACGCATCAATTTCAAAAGAAAAACCACCAAATTTCGGAAACCTATTGAAATTTGATTATTTTTATGGTATAATGTATTACATAGTATGTAATACATTACGGCGAAAGGAGCTTATAATCATGGATTATGA
>JAZQPR010000108.1:0-6549 GCA_045628605.1 Oscillospiraceae bacterium | reverse complement strand
ATGGGACCAAACGTTGCCGGAGTTATCGGCTCTGCCGTTGCAGCAGGCGTTCTTCTCAGTATAGTTCAAGTATAATTTATTAATATTCATACTATAAAACAGTCGTCAGTGTTTTCACTGACGACTATTTTTTTATTTCTTTTCAATAGTTTTCATCTTTGCTTTATTGTCAAACATTTTCTGATCTGCAGCTTTTAGTATTTGTTCAAAGTCAGGAGTTTCATTCTCCTGAAATTCCCTATATGAAGAACAGCCAAATGCCGCAGAAAACGGATATCCTTTATAATTTTCAGCCTCTTTTTTCAACGCTGATTCAAAGTTTTCTGTAAAGTCTTCCGTTGTCAGACATACAAATTCGTCACCGCCTGTTCTGTAGACTTTTCCTTTTTTCCCTATTACTGATTTCAAAACATTTGCACATCTTATGATAGCTTCGTCACCATAAGAATGCCCATATGTATCATTTATCATCTTCAGTCCGTTTAAATCACATGCTGTAACATAAAGCGATTTACATTTATCTATATTCTCTGATATTCTCTGCAGTTCATTCTGAAAAGCATTTCTGGTATATACTTTTGTCATTTCATCCATATTTGATGAATTGATTATCTTTAATTCTTTTCTCTTCTTTTTGATCAGAATAAACAGAAGTGCAGAAACTGCAAGTACTCCGCATGAAATCAAAAAAACTGATCTGACAATTTTTTTGTTATACGCTTTTAAATGCTGATCATAGTCTACTATCCTTACCTGATCTAGATAAAAATCATGTATTTCTGAAATTTCAGGAGAATCAATGATCAGCATAGCGGAATATGAATTTTCAGGCATTGAAAATACTCCGCTGATATTTATCCATTCTCCGGCATCAGCTTTCTCCTCTGCGATGATCTGATTTACAACAATACCGTTCTGGGCATAGCTTATCACCATCTGAAAAATATTATTATCTTCTTCGGAAAGAACGTATGCCGAATATAAATATTTCTGTTCCTTATTTACAAAATTTATAAATTTAAAAACACCTGAATCCTGAAACATTCTTTTTGATACTTTAAGAGATGATTTACTTTTATAACCAATTGTATTATCTCTTACTGCACTTGCGTTGTTATACATTTCAAAGCCATCAATACCGTTTTCAAAATTGGATTTATCCTCTGATTTAGTCTTATTTATGACCTTATGGTCAATTGCAGACTTTATCGAAAAGTCATCAATATAAAAATCCACATTTCCATTTTCGCCTTCCGTTTCGATAATCAGTTCAGGCGTAGTTAAAGTCTCATTAAAAACGACACGGTTTTCTATCAGGTTCCATTCTCCGCTTTTGTAATTATCAGAATATGTAATGTTTTTATAATCTTTTTCTCCATTAGGCTTAGTAAAGATGATAGTTGCCTTGAAAGGAACCGTGATATCACTTTCATAATAAACACGCAAAGATAACAGATATGTATCATATTCAGTAAATATATTGCTCAGATATATTGCCGGACCTGCATAATCAAATTCTCTTTCCGACACCTTCAGGCATTTGTTGCCGTCAATATTTGCAATAGACAGTTTGGAATTGAATTCCCCGATAAACGGTTCTATATTTCCGTCCTCAAAATCATTTTCATAATCTGCAAATGAATACTTTTTGTTTTCTTCCTCCACATCTACTGCCGGCTGCACAGGTTCATCGCTTTTTTCATTTTCCAATGCTTCCATTATGTTGAATGAATCTATATTAAACGAAAGGTATTCACTATAAGCTTCATAGTACAGATCAAATGCTGTCAGTTCAGTATCCGGAATCTGGACAGTTCCTTTAATTTCAACCCATTTGTTAGTTTCAACTACCAGATCTGCAACAGACAAATAATTTGCACCGCCTTCATTGGCTGAATATTTTATTGTACACCTTATTGGTTCCTCTTCCTCTTCGCTTATTGCATACAAATAACTTGAAAATGTATAATATTCTCCTTTTTTTAATATTACCTTATTTTCATCATCGTTCACAATATACGGCAGAAGATTTACCGTAGGACCTTCCCAGCTTAAATTTCTGTCCGAAACAGCCATACTGTACTCTGAATCTCCATAAGACAGACCAGAATCAAGATCAATTTTACAGCTTCCCATAACATTCCAGTCTTCAAGAGTACCACTCTCAAAATCAGAATTATACAGGCACTTCCGTTCATCCTCGGCAAAAACAGATATATCCAAATATGACGACACAAAAGCGGACATAAAAACCATCAGTACAGCAAAAATACGTCCCTTCATCATTAATCCCTCACTTACCGCAAATCAATATTAAATTATCTGTTTCTCTGAATAAAAACTAATTTTCTATTTATATTATATCATTTTCCAGAGCAAATTTCAACAATAAAAGTCACTAATTTTCGCACCGATTTTGCACTATTGCAATAAATGCATAAAAGCTCAATAGTTAAACATTCAAACTTTTTTTATCATAAAAAAACGTCCATGAATATCATATATCATGAACGTTTTTAATTTCAAACCAAATGTCTGTTTTTTTCAAAGCTCTGTGTTGTTATATAAAAAGCTATCACATTTTTTCATTTACCCGACCGACCACAACCTGAGCACATACTCCCGTAAAAACGCCGGCAAGACATCCTAAAAAAATCATCTGAGGCAGATACAGCAAAACAGTTGTCGTTCTCATTACAAATACAGCAGCCGCAAGCTGTCCGATATTATGGGAAATGCCTCCGAAAGCACTCGATACCCAAAGTTTTTCTTCAGGAACCAGTTTTTTTATCAGAAGCATAACAGAAAAACATAGTACCGCTCCGGATATACTGTATATAAGTGCTGATACATTTCCTGCAAACAGTGAACCGAGAATTATCCTTGACAACAGCACCATTGCGGCTTCACCGGGTTTAAACCTGTAAATTGCGTATACTGTAACTATATTTGCAAGACCGACCTTTACACCGCTTACAGGAATCAGGTTAGGTATTCTGAGCTCCACAACATACAGAATAAGAGCGACAGCGGTAAGCAATGAAAGCGTTGTCAGCTTTTTTGTTTCAATTCTCATTTAAGAAATCCGTCAATGATCTTTCTTTCAGCTTCTTCTTCTGTAAGTCCGAGTGTACAAAGCTTTATGATCTGTTCTCCGGCTATTTTTCCAATTGCAGCCTCATGAATAAGTGAAGCATCAATGTCTGCTGCAAGAAGTGCAGGAATAGCATTTACCTTGCCATTTTCTGAAAGTATAGCATCACATTCAGAGTGACCTGTACATTTGCAGTTTCCGTTTATTCTTGATTTGTATTCCTGATATGAATTTCCCTTTGCTACAGATCTTGAAACAAGGTCAACACTTGAATCCTCACCGTTGAGGTCTACTGTAAAATCAGACTTTGCCTTTTCGTCATCATTAGTAAGAAGTCTTTCATTTATTACAAGCTTAGCACCTTTTCCAAGCTTAGCAGTAGTAAGTCTGTTTGTATCTGTTACACCGCTTATCTGCATTGTATCCATTTCCATGTAGGAATCTTCATCCATCTCGATGTCGGTTACAGGATCGATTCTCTTTGCACCTTTTCCATTACCTGTTCCTATATGTTTTTCCTTGTACAGAACCTTGGCATTTTTCCCAATATAAAATCTGTGAATACCGTTATGACGAGCTTCTTCCTCACCTTCTGAGTGAACACCGCATCCTGCTACTATAATAACATCTGCTCCGTCTTCGATAATAAAATCGTTGTATACAAGATCATTAACGCCCGAATGAGTTACACACGCAGGAATATATACAGTTTCCTTCTGAGCCTTTGAGGATACTCTGATTACTATTCCGGGATTGTCATTTTTTGATTCAATTTTAATGTTTTCTGATGACTGTCTGCCTGCACATCCGCTGTCTTCACGAATATTGAACGCACCCTTGTAGCTGCCGTCCCAGTCAGAAATCACACTAAGAAGATCTTCAGTTATTGAGTTCATTATTAATTCTTCCTTTCAGCTTTGTTTCTGAGAACACAGCATGTGCTCGAATTTTTATCCATCAGTTCAGGGAATACTTCTTCCTTTGTTCCCATACGGCTGACCTTTCCGTCAGAGATAACTGCTATATAATCAGCTATCTGCATTATTCTCTCCTGATGTGAAATAATAAGAAGTGATCTTGTTGAATCTGCTTTGATACGTTCGAAAGCATCAATAAGACTTGTAAAGCTCCAGAGATCTATTCCTGCTTCAGGTTCATCAAAGACGATCATCTTTGCATTTTTTCTGGCAAGAACTGTTGCTATCTCTATTCTTTTGCTTTCACCGCCTGAAAGACTTGCATCTGCTTCTCTTGCCATGTATTCACGTCCGCAAAGTCCTACTTCGCTTAATACACTGCATATTTCCGAATCTGAAAGCTTTCTTTCAGCTGATATTTCAAGGAGATCCTTTACTGTAAGTCCTTTAAATCTTACAGGCTGCTGAAAAGCAAATGAGATTCCGTTCTGTGAACGTTTTGTAATGCTCCAGTCAGTGATGTCTTCTCCGTCAAATACTATATTTCCGGAAGATACTTTATAGAGTCCTGCTATTACTTTGGCAAGTGAGGTTTTTCCGCCGCCGTTTGGTCCTGTTACTACAGTAAGTTTACCATCCGGAACACAGAGATTTACTCCTTTCAGTATTTCTTCACCGCTGTCAGCTGACCATCTTATATCCTTAAGCTCCAGCATTTTATACCGCCTTTCATTATTAATAATTAATTTATAAATTTTTATGGGTTTATTATTTAAGTTTTTGAAAATTCTTGGGTCTGCAGGGCTTTGCGGTCGCCCTGCACCTTCGCGAGTTCATTATAATTGGGGTTTGGTTTTTAAGTTTTCGAAAATTTTTGGGTCTGCAGGGCTTTGCGGTCGCCCTGCACCTTCGCGATTTCATTATAATTGGGGTTTGGTTTTTTAGTTTTCGAAAATTTTTGGGTTTGCAGGGCTTTGCCGTCGCCCTGCACCTTCGCATATGCACAACTGTTATATAGTATAACACAGAGAAAAAAGTTTGTCAAAAAATCTTCTTTCCTTTTATGTATTTGTTTTTTATAAGATACAGATCTGCGTTGAGGTAAAAGGCTCTTTCGAGTCTTTCGTTCAGGGTAAGTGAACATGGAGAACGAAGGGGGCTGTCGTCAATTACGATTGCATCAAATTCGCTGCCTTTTTCAAAAGTACCTGTATTTCCAAAAAACTTTCCGCCGCCTGCAGTTCCCAGATAAAAAGCTTCAGCAAACGAAACAGGAACACATGTTCTGTCAACAAGTCTCGAATATAGCTTTGACATTGAAACTGCTTCTGTAACTGCCCTGAACATTGAAAGTGTATGACCTCCTGCTACATCACTGCCCAGTCCTACATTTATTTTAAGATTTATAAGCTTTCTCAAAGGTGCGATACCTGATGAAAGATCTGCATTCGACACAGGACAGTGAGCTATAAACACGTCATTTTTTCTTATCAGTTCCATCTCTTTAAAAGAAAGATGAACGCCGTGCGCCATAACTGTTTTGACTTTTCCGCCGAACAGACCAAATCTTGCATATGCATCAGAGTAACTTTCAGTATCCGGACACAGCCTGTTTACAAGCTCGACCTCATCAGGATTTTCAGATAAATGTGACTGCACCGGCATATCAAGCTCATCGGCAAGTTTTCCCAGTTCTCTGAGCAGCTCATCAGAACATGACGGAATAAATCTTGGAGTCAGTATAAGCTTTGTATTTCTGAAATATCCGGTTGTTGAGCTTATCAAAGACAGCGTTTCACGAATAGAAGCGTCTGATTCTTCACAGATGCTCTCAGGACAGTTTCTGTCCATATTTACCTTGCCGACATAGGATACAATACCCGTATCCTCCATCTTCTGCATAAGTTTTTCTGTTGCTTCACGATGAACTGTTCCAAAAATGCAGGCTCTTGTAGTGGCACTTTTTTTAATATCATCTGCAAAAATATCATATGCTCTGTCTGCATATGAAAGATCTGCATATTTCTCTTCCTCTGCAAACGCATGATAATTCAGCCATTTCAAAAGCTCCTTATCCATTCCGAGTCCTCTGAATGCATACTGCGGAGCGTGGATATGAAGATCTGTCATTCCGGGAATTATCAGATTGTCCCGGTAATTGATCATTCGGAAATTTTTGTATTCTTCAGGTATCTCTTCATATACTCCGCCGCACTTATCTCCTTCACAAACAAGATAACCCTGCTTCACAGCTTCAATAGTCTTTTCATTTTTACTGTAAAGGATATTTCCCTTAAGTATAAAACCGTCCATCATTTCACCTCTTTTTTTCTTAATACAACCTTTACTATTATATCACACTATGTTTTTTCAGTCAATAAATAAAGTCACGCAAATCACTGTTTTTCTGTAGTTTCGTTACTATTCACGACCTATTTTTTCCATAAATAAAAAAAGCAGCACCAATGGACCGGATTTTCCGGTCTGATGGTGCTGTATTCAATTTATTAGTTCTGAGAAAAGATCTCATCAACGGTG
>JAZQPR010000107.1:0-4895 GCA_045628605.1 Oscillospiraceae bacterium | reverse complement strand
AGGATCAGATGCAGTATATGGCTGAGGATAACTGATGATTATGGCATATTCTGACATCTGAAAATCAAAAATAAAAATGTAGGTTTTCCTACATGAAAAAAATTTCAAAAACCTACATTTTTATATTGACATTTGCATTTGAGTAAAGAAATAATTATCTCTTTGAGTTGTGTAGAGCAGTTCTCACAACTTTCTGTAACTTATCATTATCCACGTAAATACGTACTTCTAACTTCGGTTAGGCGTACCCTTATTCTTATATTTTTTCATATCTTCTCATAGTTTTTTATAACTTTGTTGCACAAACATTACACAAATACATGATATGAAGAAGATTAATATATGTATTATATGTTGTTTCTGGAAGCTTTTTCAATTACATTTCTGACATTATAATCCATATCATTAATCAAAATTATAAGGCGTAAAAAAGAAAAGACTAACCAGTATTTTACTTTCAAACACCAATTTTCAATCAAAAAACATATGGTATATTCCCTGTTATTTTATACAGCGACAGATTTCTTTATTGAATCTGTCGCTGTTTTATTTGTCAGCATAATTTAATTGAAACGATTCCATCGACTACCTTTAATCTGAATGATTTCATTACAAAGATAACTTAGTCATTTTAACACAGTTATGAGATTTTGTCAAACACCTGCCTTGAATCGGCTGAGATTATTTCTGCTTTGTATTTTAAAGCAAGGTTAATTCCAAGACCGCTTTTACCCGATGCAGTCGGGCCGGTCAGAACTAATAGTTTGTTCATTATAATTTCTCTCTTTTTTATTTTTCTGTTCCGAACATTACTTTATCAAAAAAGTCTCTTGTAGTCTCCTCGCCTAACTGAGCTTTGAAAACATCAGTTGACACACCGCCGTTGCTGATAAGTCCTTCAGTATATTTCTTTGTTATATCAAGCTTTGTTTTTACTGCAGCAGCATCAAGTAAAGGAAGTTCCTTTGATGCACTCATATATGCACTTACGCTGTCAAGCATCATCTGCTTAAGTGTTTCATCATCAGCCGGCTTGCTGAGTTTATATGCGCCTGCTGTTACAAGTGAATCAGACCAGTATTCATTTCTTGAATCCTCTTCATACTGGGAATAGTTCTGAAGAACATCAGCCAGTTCGTTCATTACAGACTTATACTGTTCATTTTCAGCGTCCTCAACCAGATTATAATACTCAAGATATGATTTTCTTTTTCCAAGTATGTACATATAATCAGATGACATAAGCGGAAGATTTTTGTCACGCGGAGTAATTATCAGTGAAGCCATCTGCATAAATCCCGCATTTACAGTCATAACAGAAAGGTTGCCTATTTCTTCAATCTCATAATGCTTTACATGAAAGTTCATGATGCCATATATTTTTATTTTGTCGTACCCTTCAGCTGAAACCGGTTCAACAGTGCAGTATTTGCTGATCTCTGCCAAAGAATCATCAACAAGTTTATTCATTGATTTTGCATTTCTCATAGCATTGAATCCTATAAAAATCGCAAGAAGAATTATGATACTGAAAATAACAATCAAAATCTTTTTTATTATTCCGAACTTTTTTACAGGTTTTGTTTTTTCCATTTTTATACTCCGTTTCAAAAAAATATTTCCCATCATCATAACCTTATCAATTATATCAGAGAAATACTGTTTTGTAAACACTTATCATCTGGAAGAAATGGCATATGTAACGCAAATATCCTTATTCCACTTAACATTCAGACAGGTAATTTTCCTATTAATAGTGAAGTGGTTAATGACATGCCCCTGACATTAATTCAGGAAGGAGGATGATCACAATGACTATTATTCCACAGGACGGAAATGCAGCTGTAAACTACAACTTCGTAAAGATGCTCTACATCAGACCAGCAGAAGCTGAAGACATTGAAACAGGTCATGTTAAGAATGTCTATGCTATCGCTGCTGTTCTTGTCGAAGAAACAACACCATTTATTCTTGGTTTCTACAATACAAAGAAGAGCGCTCAGGAAGTATTCGGCAAAATCATTTCAGCTGTTTCCAGCGGTACAACAAAAAGATATGTCATGCCCGACAATGATGATGTTTATAAGGACTACTCATTATGAAATCAGATTACGAAAAGGGTGTACGTAAAACCATTGACCTTAGCGTAAGAACCAAGGAAATCACATCAGTTATTCCTTAAAATTCCAATCACATTATTGAACTCAAGCTGATTTTATGTTAGAATAAATATTGATATATGGAAATATGAATACAAAACAAAAGGAGTATATAATCAATGGGAAAAATTATTAAAGACACTATCCATGCAAAAGGAATGGATATCGGAATTTATACATCTGATTTTGAAAATGAATTTATATCGCTTACTGATATTGCAAAATATAAAAGTGATGAACCTAAAGATGTAATAAAAAACTGGATGAGGAGCAAAGATACCCTCGAATTTCTGGGCTTATGGGAGAAATTGCACAACTCAAGTTTTAAAGGGGTCGAATTCGACTCCTTTAAAAATCAGGCAGGTTCAAATTCATTTACAATGTCTCCGCAAAAATGGATTGAATCAACTAATGCAATCGGAATTGTAAGCAAATCAGGAAGATACGGCGGAACTTTTGCTCATTCTGATATCGCTTTTGAATTTGCTTCATGGATTTCACCTGAATTCAAGCTGTATATCATAAAAGATTACAAACGTCTTAAAACGGAGGAAAACAGTAAACTTTCCCTTAACTGGAACTTGAACAGAGAAATTTCAAAACTGAATTACAGAGTTCATACTGACGCAGTAAAAGCTTATCTTATTCCTCCGGAACTTACTCCGGCTCAGGTATCTTTTGCTTATGCCAGTGAAGCTGATCTCCTTAATACAGTTTTATTCGGAAAGACAGCAAGAGAATGGCGTGAAGAAAATCCTGATGCTAAAGGAAATATCAGAGACAACGCAACTATCTATCAGCTTTTGGTTCTTTCAAACATGGAAAGCTATAACGCAGTCCTTCAAAGCTCTGCTTTTAACAAGCAGAGGCGATTCGTAGAATCGGTTCCCGCTCAGTCGGAGATTGTACTCCGACTGAGCGGAAAGATAGAACCCGCCGCCTGCAGAGGCAATGTCATCAACTTAAGCGATTTAACGTTGATTTTGAGCAAACTTTATTGAAGGATGAGATTTTTTTCTTAAATAAGATCTTCCTGTTCTTACGTACACTAATTTCTTAAGTTGATGACATTGCTTGAAAAGGGGGCTGTCAGCGTAGCTGACTGGGGGATTATAACTTTACAAATTCTAATTTATCCCTGTAAACTGAGATTTATCATTCCTCAAAAAAAAATGATGGAACAAGTTCATGACTGACATATTTATCGTCGTATTGCAGACCTGAGTCTATCACATTCATAATGTGCTCAATAATCTCTTCAAGTGCTTTTATTTCAAAACCATTCTCATAAAGTTGAGTTTCGGCATAAATATACTCCGAATCATCCAAATCTGTATAGCCGCCGCCACCCACGGATAAATGCTGTTCTGCTTTTTTACAATGATCCCACCAGAGAATTGCGCTGATTCTTCCGCCTTCTTCGTAAAGAAGCTTCAAAAAAGTTTCCCAATCCTTAAATAAATAATCAGAACAAAATGATTGTTCAGCTATATAGTTTTTTACTTTCTCGCTAATCATATGACTCCTCACAAAATTCAATTTGTTTAAATCCGAAAAATTGGAATTTAACTATAACAAAACAATCAATCCCAAATACATAATAGCCCCGGCAATATTGCCCTTGGCAGGAAGCTTTGTAGGTGTCAAAACCAGCATAAGTGGCAATGTATTAAAAACACATGCCCATTGAGGAAGCGGTGTCTTTCCTGTAAGAACCATAATAAATAGAGTGATGAGAAATACAGCTAATCCCAGATATCCTACTATCATCGTTGCTATCGTTTTTTTCTGAAATTCCAATGCAGTTTCTCTTGCCTCATCTGTTTTCCCCAGTCTTACATAAAACCACTCGACCAAACCACAGATTATGTGATGACAAACAATTGGTATCAAAAATACAATTGCTGAAATATACATAACCCAAGATGCCACTCCTGAATATTCTGCCATCCATTTACTTAATTCCAGATATCCAAATCCGAACATAGTAATTGCACACACGCCTAACATTATGGACACAAGAGCCCACTTAATCGGGTAGTCATTGAATACTTCTCTCATCCTGTCAGAAGACTTTAATGCCCCTTTCAAATCTAATCTGCCACTAGGCTTATATGATAGCAGGCAGTCGCATATACCGCATAAAACATGTCCAATAAAAGCAATAAATAACACTATTTTTAACATCCCCCAAGCTCCTCCATATCATAAAATTCAAATTTGTCTCACTCTTTTTCAAAGAATACCATTACGCATCGGATATTCACTTCTGCATTTATTGCAATCAACAGTATGTCCTGCATGGTAAAAATCCTCCATGCATATGATAACATTTGGGGTAGAAACTTACATTATTATTTTCCCCAAAATCCACATTTTTATTCTACCTTTTACAGGTATAAAAGTCAATATAAGTTTGTAGGCTTTTCCCCTTATTCCAAACAGTTCTAATTTTAGAATTATCAAATTCTTTTTCTAATAATTTTAATTGATAATTCATTTTCAAACCATCTTTATATGCACATAATATCAAACAAGTGTTCTATAGCCAATCGAACAAATCAATTTTTATATTAATTTTTAAAAGTTAATTCATAATCTATGTATTTACCCGAAAACGGTGTTTCTTTATTATCTCTTTCTCCTATTTTTTTAAATCCTACACTTTCATAATTCTTCTGAGCTGGTACAAATATTTCATTAGTAGTCACTATTATTTTTTTAAAATCATCATAT
>JAZQPR010000106.1:0-4075 GCA_045628605.1 Oscillospiraceae bacterium | reverse complement strand
GAAATGAAATATCTCTGAATCACGTATAATATCAGCATTTACTTCAGACTTTGTCAGCATCATATCCGCTCCGGGATCTCTCATAAAGCTGAACTTTCTGTCTCCTCCTGTGAGAGTATGAACAAATGGTATATAATCTGTAATCTTCACCTTTTATTTCACTGCCTGTTTTGTAAACAACACTGCTCAGAACATATTCGCCGTCATTGATATAGACTTCTATAAGATTTGTGTCTGCAAACACATCAATATGATATCCGCCTTTCAGTTCAGGGGTTTCAAACAGGTATCCTGTTTCCTCATGCCCTGCAAATACGGCTGACCTGTCCGCACTTATTTTTCTGTCAAATGCCGAAATAACATAACCTCCGATGTCAATACTTTCCCCTTCAGACATTTCCTTTACAAGCCTGAAGCATCCGTCCAAAGCCTGACTGATATCCGTTATTTCCTTTGAAAATGCTGAAATGATATTCGGGTGCGGTCTGAAATATATATGTCCGTCAGAAATGCTTACCACTCTCGGAATGCAGAACATTCCTATCCATCTGCCGTTTACCGCTTCAGGCATTCTTGCCCATGCAATGACTGTCCTTCTGCCCTCACTGTCTGTCGTGCTCTGCGGAGCATAAAGGTCATTTCCGATATCAAACAGCTGCATTTTTCCAAGCTTCATTGAACATTTATCTTCATCAAATTCAGCCTGAGCACATACAGGATATGATTCATAGCCGCTGCTTCCGGCAGCAATACCAAGCGGAGAAAAGATAACGATACTCCCGCCGTCAGTTTCAAAATAATCAGGACATTCCCACATCCAGCCTGCATTTTCTGCTGTAAAGTAACCGGAATAGTCCCATTTTTCAAGATCACTGCTTCTGTAAAAAAGAAATCTTCCTTTATTATCAGCGGTACTTCCAAGTATCATATACCAGCCGTCTCTGCCCTTCCACACCTTCGGATCACGTGTGTTCACATCAGAACCGACAGCAGGATTTTCAATAACAGGTATAACAGTCTTCTTGTCTTTAAGATTATCAAACAAATCTCCGTCTTCAGAACTTATCATCATCTGTGAAGCTAAAAATCCACTGTTTCTGTAAACATTTATATTCTCCGGATCCTCGTCAGTATAACTCACTCCGGTATAGAAAATATACATTTTCCCTTTATCCTCAACCGCACTTCCTGAAAAACATCCGCTTCGGTCATCTGCCTTTGTCGGATACAACGCAATGCCTTTATGTTCCCAGCTCACAAGATCACTGCTTACAGCATGACCCCAGTGCATTCTGCCCCATGTCAGTCCAAAGGGAAAATACTGATAAAACAGATGGTACTGTCCTCTGTAATATATAAATCCGTTGGGATCATTTATCCAGTTTCCCGGTGACTTCAGATGAATCCTTTGCATACTAAACTACTCCTTCCGGTCTAAATATATCACAATTTATGTGACATCCTCTTTCTGATTGTTGATTCTGATAGAATTCCGTATGCTGCATCAAATGCTGCTTTGTAATATTCAGAATCAGAATGAAATTCGTAATACCCTTGTTAAATTGAAATATCCGGCACCTCATTTATTATCCGGTATTGATTTTTTCTTTTTCAATGAAATATTTTCTTTTTTTAGGAACCATTTGTAAGCTACTGCCGAAACAACGGTATCAAACGCATTTCCGCATCCAAACATTACAGCAATTCCTGTAAGTGTTGGTACCCAGTGTCCTGTAAGATATGCTATAAAATATGCTCCGTAAAAAATTGTATTGGTAACAACCGATTCAAACAGCATATACTTCGTTGCGCCTCTGCCGTAGAACGTCATATCAAATATGTTCTGAACTGCATAGAGAACATAAAAGACAAACAAAGTCATAACCAGACTAAACAGCTTGTCCACATTCTGATATCCGAGAATATTCTTCATAAACGGCTTATAGGCCGGTATAAGAACTAACCATAGAACAACAATAATTCCTGTTATTAAGAAATAACCCGGTGTATTTTTCTTAATTGCTGATTTGTCTCTGGCAACTTCCTGCTTGATGAGTTCGCCTAACTGAGTAACCGGCAGAAGCATCCATCCCCAGATGAAATTATTAGCTACCCAGTAGGTGCCCTGTTCGCCTACCATATTTACCATTCTTGATACCATAAGCATGTAAGCTATATTTCTTACAAATGACTCCAGTCCGGAAATGCTTCCGACCTTCAGGAAATTTCTCATCCAGCTAAATGATAATTTATTATTTCTTAAAACATCATATCCTTCTTTCTTCAGAAGCATAACGGAAATAACAAAAAGAAGTATATTTACAATGATATTGGAGTAGCCGATACCGTTTACTCCAAGGTTCAGCGAAACCGGAAGAGCGGAAACAAGAAATGTATCAGAGATGATACAAAGAACAAGTTTGCCGACCGTAAGGAAATACACCGGTTTCTCCTTTCCAACAGTAATTAGTGAAACACAGATAAAGCTGTAGAGTATTCCCGCAATATTTGCAATTGATTCTATTCGTATGTAGGATGCTGATTCGGTTATTATATCCGTAGAAACGGCCATTGCTTTGAGCATTGGATTTATGAACGCTGTTATCAGAACTGCAAATACAATATATACACTTCCTGATACTATAAGGCCGCTTTTAATTCGATTGGAAAATTCCTTTTTGTCATCTATTACTTCACCCATAAAATAAAACAGCGGAAGAATTATAGCTTCGTTAAGAATTTCGTAAAGTAAATTCACCCATGACAGCTGTCCTGCTATGGAATATGACCATTCACCCGGAAGCTGGCCGAGGAAATTAGTTCTCACTGTTGTGTATACAGTAGGACACAGTCCCATAACTATAAGCGCTGCAAATAAACGCCAGTTAATATTTTTCAGTGATTTGTATATTTCTTTCATTAATATAATCCCTTTCATACTTATCATATTCGCAATATATTCATTACTGCCAAGCCTTCTGTATATTTCCGCAACCGAAGCGTGGTCCGACAATGAAAGAAGCTCTGTCTCTGTCATTCCGATAAGCTCAATAAATTCCACGCTTCCGTCAAGAGGATCATTTTAGTTTTTGCCCGCAGTGCAGAAATGGTGATCCAATGAATTAAGATCTGTTCAAAGCTATTCGCTTATTTCCATATATCATATTCTAAATCATCAATAAAATCCGGTATCACTATATCATTTCCGATAGTTTCTGTATCACGTAAATACGGCAAATCTCTTTTCTTTTTTCATTATACCCTTCCCTCTCTCTTGATTTATATCTCATTATTTTTTACAACGATTCATCTCATCTTCCCTGATTTTTGCAGGAACGCCCGGACAAGTATATTCAGATAAATCATGATGCATTTCAGGGATACATGATTCATGCCTTTTTTTAATACTTTTCTCCACCTTGGCAAAATGATCGGTTCAAATCATATTAGTTTAATTATAACACGAATATGCAGAAAAATAAACAATAAAAAGAGCAAGTCAATTTTCGGCCGGGAGTATGTTCTAAAGAAAAATATGTTCTCCTGATTATCTCTTTGAGAACAATAAATAACAGAAAACCTCGCAGAATAATAAAACTCTGCGAGGCCGATATTCTATATTCTGATCAAATCAAAAGAATACATAAAACATGATATTCAAAGCTCTGTGTTGTTAAATATTCTTTGCTTACATCCTGCTCTTTCTTTCAGGATATTTTATGTAATAGTTTTTTTGTCTTCATACATTCTTTCATCTGCTATTCGCATTGCGTCCTGTATAGTATTATTTCCGGAACCGCAATATGCTCCGAGTGACATACTTACACCATCGGGATTTTCAGATTCTATCCTCAGCATGCTGATTCGTTCTTCAATTATGCTTTCAGAAATACCTGTTGCCAGGATCATGAATTCATCACCTCCGGCACGGTATATATCGCATTCCGGAAATACTTTCATCAGCCTTTCTGAAGCATTTTTTCAAAGCTCTGCTTTTAACAAGCAGAGGCGATTCGTAGAATCGCTTCCGTTCAGTCGGAGATTGTACTCCGACTGAGCAGAAAGATAGAACCCG
>JAZQPR010000105.1:0-10710 GCA_045628605.1 Oscillospiraceae bacterium | reverse complement strand
TTATTGTTACTTATATAATTAAGCGACAAATTTGACTTCCTTTAAGTTGATGACATTGGCCTGCAGAGGCGGGGAATATCCTCTGTGTTGTTATAGGTCAAAACGGATGTCATCTCATTTTTCTGAGATGGCATCCGTTTTAGTTTCATTTAAGCAATGTGCCGTTCAAATAATATTTCTTTCAAATAACATTGTGACATCGTACTGTTGTATGTTTTGAACAATATTATCAACATCACGAAATGCTATATGTTATCATGTATAATATTTGTTAAAAAGACTAATTCATTCAATTAAAAATATTGACAACTATTTTTGAGAAATGTATAATATTATCAATCTTTGTAAATTAAAAAAGGTTAAAAGATATTTTTAATAAAGAAAGGATTATTATTATGAAAAAAAACCAGAAAAAATTAATAGCATTTGCAACAGCTTTAACACTTATCGGATCAGTTTCAGGTCAGTTACCGGGAGAATACATCAATATAATTTCAGACAGTGTATACGCTGAAAAAGACGTTAAATTTGAAGTAAAAGATCCATATAATGATGATTCAGCAACAGTATACAAACAAAAATTAACGCTTCATAAATCTGCTGATGAAACAGAAACAATTGAAATCGTTGATGATGCAGTATATACTTTTTCAAACGGAAAACTTACCATAAAAGCTAAAAATTCCAAAGACGACAAATGCACTGCCTGCTGTGCCTATAATAGATTAATTGGCAAAGAACTAGTAACATCTATAGAAGTTGGAGAGGGCATAAAATATTTAGGAAATGATTGTTTCCATGGATTTGATAATGTAAAATCTGTTTCATTGCCGTCTACTCTCGAAGTAATTGGTGAATATGCTTTCAACGGAATGAAAAGTCTCGAAAGCTTAACGATTCCGGATTCTGTTATTGAAATTGATTATGCTGCTTTATCTTATTTACCAAAAATTGAAGAAATTATAATACCATCAAATGTTCAATATCTCGGAGAAGAACTTATTACGTATAACGATTCTCTTAAAAAAGTTGAAATAAACGGTACCGGAGCTTCAGCAGGACATCATATTATCGCATTTAATGAAAATCTTGAAGAAATTTATTTCGGAAGCGGTATCAATTTTACAAGATATAGAACGGTTGATCTGTGCAAAAATCTAAAAAAATTAACTATTGCATCCTCTGATACAAGTATTGTAGATAATGCATTTTCAGCATTGTCGTCTTCAAATGTAATTGATTTAAGTCTTCCGGATTCATTTAATTCAATTGAAAGATATGCATTTCAGAGCATGAAAGCTGAAAAAATCATTATTCCCGAAACAAAAACTATTGGAGAATTTGCTTTTGAAAGTTGTAAAACCGATGATCTTTCCATAAATGGTGCTGAGAAAATTGGAGAACATGCTTTTCAAAATGTAAAAGTATCGGATTTATTTTCAATAAAAAATGTTAAGGAAATCGGTGAATATTGCTTTGCATATACAGAAATAAAAGATGTTGATTTATCTTCATGTAACGGGATATCAATTGGTGATTATGCATTTAACGGCAGTAATAAACTTGAACATCTTACTTTACCGTCTTCATTAGGTACGATTGGAAACAATGCTTTCAGTAACTGTACATCACTTGAAACTATTAATTACTCTAAGGGAATTTCTGATTTTAAAGAAATACCTTACTGTATGTTCAGTGGATGTTCAAGTTTGAAATCATTTTATGATACTACAACATTTAAACCGGCTGTAGATACCAGAAAAAACACTGTTATAATTCCTTCAGGAGTTGAAACAATTGGTGAACAAGCTTTTTCAGGATGTAAAGCCATAGAAAATATTAAATTGCCTGATAATCTTAAAACTATTAAAAAGAGTGCATTTTCAGGTAATGAAAATATTTCAGAAATTGAAATTCCATCAGGTACTAAATCAATTGGAGAAAATGCTTTTGGAGGATGTACCAAACTCACAGGAATTACAATTCCAAAAAGTGTAACTGAAATCGGAGACAAAGCATTCGACAAATGTACATCTCTTACAATTTATGGTTATACAGGATCTTATGCTGAAACATATGCAAATAAAAACAACATTCCGTTTGTGGACTTAACCAAGAAAACAGATACAACAACTACTGAAACAACTGTAACAGAAGTTACTGCAACTACTGCTGCTACAACAACGGCTTCTTCTGACACTTCTAAAGCTGAAACTACTGCAGCTGATACTGCTGCATCTTCCAATACTTCAAAAGCTGAAACTACAGCTGCTTCAACCACTGCTTCTTCAAATACTTCAAAAGCTGAAACTACTGCTGCTTCAACCACTGCTTCCTCCAATACTTCAAAAGCTGAAACTACAGCAACTACTAAAGCTTTATCAACCACTGCTTCAGACTCACAGGAGCTTATTTATGGTGATCTCAACGGAGACGGTGTTGCAGATCTGACCGACCTTACAATTCTCGGTGTTTACCTCATGTCAAAGAATGATGCAAAGAACATAAAAAATGTTATGGCAGGTGACGTTGACGGAAACGGCGTTGTTGATATTGCCGATCTTCCAAAATTTAAGCAGTACATTTCAAAGGATTCATCTGTTCCGTTCCTCGGACCTAATAAATAATTTATAGATATTTAATATTAAATTCAACTAAAAAGGATATTTCACACTTCTTTAAAAGATGTGAAATATCCTTTTTTTAATTCGTATTTGATTGTTGCCGGTTCGTTATAATTTTTTTACTCCATTTAGACTTTATTCAGCGTGTCCGGAAAAAGCACTTTTTTGTGACAGGTCTTGCCATTTTCACAATAAATTCTTTAATATCAAAATAATAATTAATACTATCAAGGTTATATATAGATATGGATCGATAGAAAAATATAACTTTTTTATAGAATTTTTATAATTATCAATTTCATTTTTTGAAAAATCAAAGTTGTTAATACAATATGTTTTTTTAGTGCTGAACTTATCTTCTAAAAGTAACTCGGAATCACTAAAATCATCAACTGAAATAAATGATATTAATGAATTTGGCGCTATCTGATTTGGTTTTCTTTTATTTGAATAATAAATTTCTGATTTGCTTAATAAATCAGATATACAATTATTTCGAATTGTATATTCTAAATTTTCAACAGCTTCAATTCTTCCAACACTGTTTAATAAAAAAGCTGAAGCCTGTGTTTGATTATTACAAAAGTATTCATACAGCGCAATTATTCTTTCCGGATCTTCAGGAGAATAGAATACAGCATTTACATATTTTTCATCATCACCTTCAATTAATCTTAATACACTTAGAAATATATTTCCATTTTCATCAGTTAAAAGCATAATACTTCGGCTTAACTGCATTGACAAAATATTATTTACAGCCTCAGGTACACTGCTGACATATGCAGATTGTTCAGAAACATATTCCAGGGAATCTTTTTCGACAGTATATTTTCCTATTTTATAACCTCTGCTTAATTTGAAAGAACATTTAAAATAAATAATCATGATAAATACACTCCAAATCAATAACCCCATACATATTCATAATCAATTCGAATATGTGTTTTTTTACTTGTCTCAAAACTACTATATGCAATCAATAATATTATATCATCAGATAGTTCATGAAAATTAATTTTCTTTTGTACCAAATCATCTATATTTGATTTTCTTTTTTTTATAGATTCTTGATATTTCTTAATTCTATTTGCAGAATAATAAGAATCTGATGAATTTTTAATACGAGATAATATTTTTATTATAATATCTTTATCATCAATTTCAGAAGTCTCAAATGATTCTCTTTGAACCTCATTAATAATAATCTGATTAAATTCCTTTGTATCAATAATATATCTCAGTAAATCATCAGACTTTGATAATGTATTTTCTAATCGATTGTATATAGAACGAAAACCATCATTTTTGTAACTCTTTAAAAAATATCTAAAATATTTTTCGATTTCATTTAAAGAACCTGAAAAACATAGTGACATATAAAAATCACTTTCAGTACTGTTTTCATGACAGTCAGCAGGTCCTCTATTTATTTTGGATTTTTCAAGCTGATGGACCATTAAAAGAAAACGGTTTTTATTTTCTGTTTTTTTAAAAACAAGATTCCATTCGCTCTCATTCTCACACCAGTTTTTAAATTCTTCATTTATGATATCAGACTTGCCGGATAATTCTGATGACAATAAAGATTGTACTTTATCCTTCTGAATAGAAGAAAAATGACAAAACTGAAACCCCTTACGAGAACCTCTGTATGAACAGTACGTGTAGATATCCATAATAATCAGCCTTTCTTTTCAAGCACTTTTTTTAAGTCAACAGAATCAGCACCCTGAATTATTTCAAAACCCGGATAAACACTATGATTTATCTTATCAGAAAGTCTGTCAAGCTCATTAATAAAATCTACATCTTTTGGAAGATCAAATCTGTCCTGAAACCATTCTTTAACTATAGCTCGTGCTTTTTTCTTGTCTTTGTTAATATTGTATGCTTTTTTATAGTAATTATCAAATATTTTATTTATAACAAAACGTAAAGAATACAAGACAAGTGCTTCGCAGTGTTCAGGTTTATACTCATCAGGTTCACAGTATCTGTATTTCATTGAATCAGTTAAAATATCATTATATTTTTTTTCTTCAGTAAATTCATCAAATTCGATACCGCCAAGAGTAAGAACAGGTAAAATTGATACTGTAAAAAATGGTTTGTTATTTTCGCTGGTCAGAAAACCAATTAATGTTTTATACTCATCTTTTATACGTTGCGATACTTCTGTCATTCTCTTCTGATAGAAAGATGATTGCTCATCATTATGCTGATGATAATATTTCTCACATTTTACCGGAACAAAAACAACCATTTTTTTGCTGTTGCATAAATTATCCGGATTCATGTTAGCAATAATAAAATCTGTAACTGCTTGCATTGAATTTTGTCCGTTGTATAATCCTTTTTTCTCCATAAGCAGAACTGTATCTATTGCAATCATAACGACATCAGATTGCTCAATACGCTCCCCTATTTCATCTTCTTTTTGTCTATTATTAATCCATTCACCTGAACAATCAATGAATCTCAGTACTTTATATTTATCTTTATTTTTGGCAATCTCAATATGAAAGTCAATTATATCAAAACCTGTAGTCTGCTGATTATCTGCAATACCTTTGGCTTCATCATATAACATATGAGGAATTTTAAAGTATGACTTCATTCTATCAGATGATTCATCTAAAGCTTTCCCGCCTTTTTTCGTAATTGCAACATTAGTTCCGATTGAAATTTCAGAAAAAGAATTATATAATGATGCCAGCATACTTGTTTTTCCGACTCTTCTTGCTCCCAACATCATAATTTGAACATCCGGAGTTTTTACTTTTTTTTCTGAAGAATTTTTTTTATTTTTCGGTGTATCTGAAACTTTTTTTTCTGATTTATTTTTTTTAAATAATCCCATTTTAATACCCTCTCTCAACAATTAACTGATATAAAAACAATCTTTGCTTACCTTGGATAGCATTTCAGTTTTTTCAGACCAATCCTTGTAAAGAATCTGAACTTTTTTATCTTTTTGGATCTCTTCGCTCCAGATTTCAGTAATATGTTCTTTATAGAATGATTTCCAAGTATTTTCAGCATTTCTAACACTTACTTGATATGAAAAATTAATTCTGTCATAGAACTCTCCAATAATAGAATAAAAGACACGATTAGGTTCACGGTATAATTCATCTTCAAACTTTATCATAAGTTCCTCTCGAACATCTTTCAGAAGTTTGCTTAATGTTAAATAAATCTTTCTTGCTTCATCTTCAATGCTTTTTTCTTCCGCTTTATAAACTTTAGGATCCAACCTGTCAATTCGATCTCTTATTCGATGCATTAAAAATCCTCTGACAGACATTTTAAAATCAGCAAGCATTGTAAATGCGACGTTAAATTGTTCATATTTTTCCTTTGTCAAATACTTATTTGTAAAATCATAAAACCATTCATCAGGGCTGTTATAATCAGAAAGTGAAAGAAGGTTTTCAAATTTTCCTCCATCATCCGATGTAAATATATTTATTACATCAGATTTAAAATTTTTAACTTTTTCATCAAAAATTTCTTCATCTATTCCAATAAACTGTTTCGTAAATTCTGTTCTTAAATGATCCAGTCTTTTTGTGTAAACATCAATTCCTCTGTTGTTGCCGCCTTTTTTTAATTGATTTAACAGTTCGTCTTCAGTCGGAAGCAGCTTTGGTGAATTATGTAAAATTTCCGTTACTTTATTTTTAAACTCTTCGCACTCATCATTTCTTATATTATATAATTCATTCCTATAATCCTTAAGCTTTTTCATAACTCCGCTTTCATAAACTTCATCCCATTTATTATCAAGAAAATCATCAGTCTCAACAATTGCACAAGCTCCTTGTTTCAGAACATCTTTTATGCTTTCCTGAATACATTTGAATTCAGCATATGTTTCATCAGCTAATTTATTAATTTCCATTAATATTCCGGAATCTATTATATCTATATTTTTGATCAGTGTTTCCAATACTGAAGGCAGAAACTTTCCGTTAACCTCATCATCATCTGATACATTTACTATTTCGCCTTTAGCTAAGCTCCATTCATATTCATCTAATTTTGAAAGAAAAGCTAAACATCTGTCATAATTATCTCTATATACTGAATCAGATGTTGTACGATTAATAAGCCAGAATAACCATTTATCCATATTCCTTTTATTAAAGTTTTCTCTTAATTTTTTATATAATTCTTCATCTCTTCTTTCCAGCTTACCTATTGATGTCTCAGGGCGTCGTACAATTATTGCCGCATCACTATGGGATTTAATTGTATCCAGCATCTTATCTTCAATTCCTAAAGCAATATCTCCTAAACCTATCGTATCACGTAAAACTATACTGCCGGTTTCAGGATTTTTAAATTCACAGGAAATAACAGCCTCTTTTACTGCAAGATAAATATAATAGTTTTCTCTCTCTTCAGATTTTTCATCTTCATCATTGTGCTGTGCTACAAACTTTTGAATTTCATGAGGATCTGTAATTGTGATGTTTCTTGAATTTACATAATTTTTCCACTCATCAAAATGTTCTATATATTTTTTTAAATGCTCAAACTTTCCGGTTTTATCAGTACCTAATTCAAGTTTGGATTTTAACTCAGATACAGATAAACTTCCTATATCATCGAAAGATCTTAATTGAATTGTTTTATTTTGAAAGATAGTATCGAGATAATCCTGTACAAATTTGATCATTTCCAATTGAGTATAAAATGAAATATCGGCCTTAAGAGGAACATTAGGTATATTTTTTATAACTGAACTTGTTCCTGTACAGTCATTACTTGAAAATGCAGGAATAACACTGTTATCCAAATTGCTTATTGTCTGGAGAAGTTTACTTTTTCCTTGTCTTGCATCACCAACAACAGCAATATTTATTTCATGTCTGGAAAAACGATCGATCGTTTCTGTATACGACTTTATTAGTCCATACATTTTTGTACTAAAACTATCAGTATTAACATTCTGTAGAGAATTTTTTACTTCCGGGCCAATATCTTTATTGTCAATAATGCCTTTTTTTAAACTATTAATTTCAAGGACTTGTGATAATAATTGGTTTAAACGTTCTTTTCTTTTTTCAAGTTCAGGTACTTTTTCATTTCTTTTTTCGATTATTTTTTCTATTCCTTCTTTAATATTCATTTCAACCCCTCAATTCTATATAAAATAAATATGATTATGATTTCATTTACATAAACAGTATAATAAAAAACACCACTTTCTCTGAAAACAGATCCTGTGGTGTTTTACACTAATACTATATATTATTTTAAATCCCCACAGTAAAACGCATAGTCTTAAAAGCTCTTCTTTTAGCAATCAGAGTTTTTCGCAGAATTGCTGACAAACAGTCGGAGAGCGTACTTCGACTGAAAGAAAAAATAGAACCCACTGCCTGCAAAGGCAAAGCAAATTCCCTGTGATATTATAAATAGTCCCAAAATCATAATCTATGTACATATTTTACTATAATTTGTTGAAAATGTCAAGTAACTTCAATAGTTTTTGCTATTTTTTGAAACATACTTATTTTTCAATAATACTGATGATGTTATTTTTATGGATAATTATAACAACACAGAGGATATCCCCCCGCCTCTGCTTGTTAAAAGCAGAGCTTTGAATCAACAGTACAGAAAAATTCATTTTTAATTACAAATCTGTAATTAAAAAAATCCACTGAATATTTCTCGAGAGTTTTACATTCATTCATCAAAATATACAAATCCTTTGATGCATACACATTGACTATAAAGCAAAAAAATGATAAAATAGTTTTGTTCGTACTAATAGATCTGACCTTTGAAGATCGATTTTAATAGCAAAAATCTGGAAAGAGGAATTACGATGCCCATAGAATTCTCTCCTTTAAAACTTAGAAAAAATACAGTATACCCGTCATATCAGCTGTACGCGACAGCCGGTTCATCAAAGCTCTCTGTAAAAGAAACTTTCAAGGTTTGTATACTGGAAACATTATACTGGATCCGTCAGAAATTTGAAAACTTTGAAATTCCGGAAGAACTTAAATCACCTGATCCTGATATGTATAAAAGTTTTGATCTTGATGATTTAAAAAACTTTAGAATAGAGCATGGTTATGTAGTTGATTCGGTATATGTAAAATCAAAAAACATATGGAGTTTCCAGCTTGTGGAACCTCATCTTATGAAAACTATCCGTACTTCTGTTCCCGGCAGAGTGTTTACAACTGATATATCTTTTATGATAGAGGAAAATACTGTAAAGTGTGCATTCAGAACACTTGTTTCCGATCCTGAAAGATGCCGCAGAAAAATACTTTCTTTAAGAAACGGTGTAATCAAAAGACTGGTCAGAAATCCAAATATTGACTTGTTTCATAATTCTCTTCTTATCAATGAAAAGTCTTCAGCTTTATCTTCAGAAAGTATAATTAAATTTTTTATTGATTCATTAAATGATCCGAAGCGCACTTTACCGATGATAGTATTTGCCGAGTATAAAAAGGAAACGGAAAACACAAATGAAAAAAAGAATTCAGAAACTGACAAAAAAGAATTAAAAAATATTTCTGCTGTCAATCATGAAAGTCTTCTTCATAACTATCTGCCTTTAAAATCAGCTTCTCCTTCTAATTTTTCAAATATAAAAGTCAAGATGAACTTTGATGACAAAGTGCAGAACAAATTAAAACCAATTACTGATGACGCCAAGAAAAAGAAAGATATGGCCTCAAAAAAGGAAGAAAAATCAAAAAAGGCTGAAGAAAAAGAAACAGAAAACGAAATTGAAGAAGAGCCTGCGGTGTATCTTTACTCACCTGATGACATGGCATTTGATTTTATGGGATACGCTTTTGTTTTCGCTCTTCCTTATAATAAAATAAAAGTCTTTTCTGATCTTACAAATGAAAAGATCCTGCCCGGTGAGGCAGTTGTATTTGAGCCTGAACAGTATGGTGACAAATTAAGATTTAAGTACTTTGAAAATATCGAAAACAATCACAGCAGTTTAGTTTCCCTGATGAACACTTATCATCTGAAAAAATATGTTGACTTCTCTGATCACATTTTTGTCAGGGATGCAAGGATAGTTCAGCAGAAGGAAATATTAAATAAATGCAGCAGCATGGATGAACTTATTACCGCACGCGTTGTTCTTACAAAAGAACTTGAAGTAATGAAGAACTCTGTGGATGAGCTTGCCAGATGCAAATCAAAGCTTATTCAGTTTGAGGAAAAGGTTGATACTGCAAAAAATACCATCAATAAATTAAAGCATCAGATCGCAGAACAAAATCTGCTTCTCGAGCAGGAAAAAAACAATACATCCCAAAAAGAAAAAAGACTACAGATCCAGGTAGATTATTATCAGTCACTTGAAGAACGCCCGAAACAGCCAAAGGATATTCCTGCGTGGATCAGACAAAGATTTTCTGACAGCATTGTTCTGCACAAAAAAGCTGCAGACATGCTTGAAAAGCTTGATAACAGTTCAAGCGGCTACTTAAAAAAGCTGTGCGATTCACTGGAGTACCTCGCTACTGAATATTACCAAAGCTATTATTCCAAAGAGATCTCAAAAGAAGAAGCATCTTTGTATGCTGCCTTAAAATACAAACAGGAGTTTCAGGTCAAGCTGTCAGGTGAAATCTCCGTTGCGCATCTGCCGGAATATTATAAGGTCAAATATGATAAAAACGACGGCAGCCGCAGAAAAGAGTATCCGTTAAATATTCATCTGAAATCAGGAACAAACACTGAACATCTTATACGAATATATTTCTTTTATGATGAAGTAAACAGAAAAATAGTTATAGGCAGTCTTCCAAAGCACTTGCCGACAGTATCGGATTTTTAACAGCCTTGCTGTACGTATCAGCGTTATTCAAAGCTATGTGTTGCAACAGTTTATCCAACATAAATAAAAACGGATGTCATCCCCTTTTCAGGTGACATCCGTTTTTATTTCAAAGCTCTGTGTTGTTCAAAGCTCTGCTTTTAACAAGCAGAGGCGATTCGTAGAATCGGTTCCCGCTCAGTCGGAGATTGTACTCCGACTGTTTGGTCAGATAGAACCCGCCGTCTGCAGAGGCGGGGGATATCC
>JAZQPR010000104.1:0-5592 GCA_045628605.1 Oscillospiraceae bacterium | reverse complement strand
CAGGGCGACCGCAAAGCCCTGCGAACCTAAATCAATCCCCAAACTTTAACCTTTTCTTCATACCTCACCCTTCACCATATCAATATCCCCCTCATACTTCACCCTTATTTTTCTCCTTGCCACAATATAACATATAACATGCGCCGTAATCGTAATACTCCATGTAATAGGATAAGAATAATAAACCGTCCTTACCAGATGATACTGCGGTATCTGAAATACAGTTGCTATCCATAAAAGTCTCAGTGCACATGCACCTATAAGCGAAACGATCATCGGAACAACCGAATACCCAAGACCTCTGAGTCCCCCTACCATAACATCCATTATTCCGCACAGCGCATACGTACCGCATATAATTTTCAGTCTCACCATACCGGCTGCAATGACAGCCGCATCACCGTTTGCATATATACCAAGAAGCTGCGGACCGAACAGAACGACTGCATTTCCGAGAACAATACCCACAATGGTAACACAAAGCTCGCCTCTGAGAAGTATCTTGTTGAGACGGTCATATTTTTTAGCACCAAGGTTCTGACTCATAAATGATATCGTAGACTGATAGAACGCATTCATCGCAAAATAAACAAATCCTTCGATATTTGCAGCCGCCGAATTTCCGGCAATAACAGTCTCACCGAACAGATTTACCGATGACTGGATAACTACATTTGAAAGGGCAAACACAACACCCTGAAAACCTGCCGGCAGACCGACTCTGAGTATAAGCTTTAATTTGTGAAGCGTGATCTTTATTTTTTTGAGTTCAAGCTTGAGAGCACCTGTTTCTTTTATAAGACATCTTATTACAAGTGCAGCCGATATGGACTGTGAAATAACTGTAGGGATCGCAACACCGGCAACATCCATGTTAAGTCCGATCACGAAAATAAGATTTAATATAACGTTTATGACACCTGCTTCAGACAGATAGTACAGAGGACGTTTGGTATCACCGATCGCTCTGAGAACAGCACTTCCAAAGTTGTAGATCATGTTTGGTATCATTCCGAGAAAGTATATTCTCAGATATCGTGTCGCTGAACTTAAGACATTCGGATCAGTTTTCATAAGTATCAGCATACTTTTGGCACATGTTACGCCGACAATGGAAAGAATCGCTCCGCTTATGATACTCAGTGCAACTGAAGTATGAAGCGTTTCACTTAAGTCCCTGTCCTGCTTTGCACCGTAAAATCTTGCAGCAGTGACATTTGCACCGACTGAGAGACCTATGAAGAGATTAGTAAGAAGATTTATTAAAGAAGTCGTGGAGCCGACCGCAGCAAGTGCAGTTTTTCCGGCAAATCTTCCGACTACTATTATATCAGCTGCATTGAAAAGCAGCTGCAGAATACTTGAAAACATGAGCGGCAGGGTAAATGCAAGCATTTTACTCAGTATAGGTCCGCTGCACATATCCATTTCGTACCTGCCTTTTTTAGAAAACATTTTGATCACCTGTTTTTTCTGATATGTAAACTCAAATATTTTTAAAAGGAGAAATATTTATGTCTTTAATTTTAGCATCAGCCTCACCAAGACGAAAAGAGCTGATAAATTTTATTTCAAATGATGTGGTAATAATTCCGTCAGATGCCGATGAAACCTTGCCTGAGGATATCATTCCGTCAAAGGCATCGGAGTATCTTTCAACAATAAAAGCAGAATCTGTTTATAATTCAAACCCTGACGATATTGTGATAGGATGTGATACCATCGTTCTTGTAAATGATGAAATACTCGGAAAACCGAAGGACAGGGAAGATGCCTTCAGGATGTTAAAGCTCCTGTCAGGAAATGTCCATCAGGTAATCACAGGGGTAACCATCATTTCAAAAGATAAAAAAGATGTCTTTTCCGAATCGACAGATGTTGAATTCTATCCGCTTTCCGACGAAGAAATATACAGATATATCGACACCGGCGACCCTTTTGACAAGGCAGGAGCTTACGGAATACAGACTGAAGGATGTCTGCTTGTCAAGGGCGTGAAGGGAGATTTTTTTAATGTGGTCGGTCTTCCGGTCGCAGAGCTGAAGAGACATCTTGACAGTTTTATTTGATATGTATAAAAATAATAATGTGTCGTTTGATTTGACAAACGACACATTGTTTTTTTATTTGACAAAAAGAATTAAAGAAGAGTAACTCCGTGTTTGTCACATTCTGTGAACGTACTTTCTGGCCATACTGAAACCTGAACTTCACCGATGTGAGCTTTTTCAAGAAGGAACATGCACAGTCTTGACTGACCGATACCGCCTCCCATTGTCAGCGGCAGAGTTCCTGAAGTTATCATCTGATGATAAGGGAACTTGTTTCTGTCAAGAGCATCAGCAATTGTAAGCTGTTTCTGAAGAGAAGTTTCATCTACTCTGATACCCATGGATGAAATTTCAAGGCTGCTTTTGAGAACATCGTTCCATACAAGAAGATCACCGTTGAGTTCCCAGTCGTCATAGTCAGGAGCACGTCCGTCATGACGCTTTCCGCTTTTGAGTGTCTTTCCTATCTGCATTACGAAAACAGTTTTGTACTTTTCAGTAATGATGTTTTCACGTTCCTTTGAAGTCTTGTCAGGGTACATATCCTCAAGCTCCTGGGAAGTGATGAAGAAAGGCTCATCGCATACTACTGAACTCAGTACAGGGTATCTTAGACTTACTTTTCTCTTTGTGTAGGCAACAGCCTTTACGATAGACTTTACTGCATCCTTGAGATACTCGATGTTTCTCTGTTCTCTTGTGATGACCTTTTCCCAGTCCCACTGATCAACAAATATTGAATGGATATTGTCAACATCGTCGTCTCTTCTGATAGCATTCATATCAGTGTAGATACCTTCACCCGGCTCATAGTGATATCTGTAAAGAGCCATGCGCTTCCATTTTGCAAGCGACTGAACAACTTCAGCTTCAAGGTCCATTTCCTTTATAGAAAAATCAACCTTTCTCTCCACTCCGTTCAGGTCATCATTTATTCCGCTGCCTTTCTGTACTATAACAGGAGCAGTAACTCTGTCAAGTGTAAGTGCAAAAGACAGTGCCTGCTGAAAAATATCCTTGATATACTTTATTGCATGCTGGGTCTCTCTGAGCGTAAGCGCTGACTTGTACCCATCCGGAATACTAAGTGATCTCGACATATCGATCATCCTTTCCAATAAAAAATGCTATAGCGAAGGTGCAGGGCGACCGCAAAGCCCTGCGACCTGTATGTTACATCAAACAAAAATCTATGCGGTTTTAACAAATGAAATATGTAATAGCGAAGGTGCAGGGCGACCGCAAAGCCCTGCAAACCTGCAAATTATTACAAACTTACCCCTTTACCCAATCATCAAAAATCAAATAATATCATCATTATCTAACATTACCAACAGTTCTAGGATAAAGAGTAACATCTCTGATATTAGCAACCCCTGTTACATACATAATAAGTCTTTCAAATCCAAGACCAAATCCGCCATGAGGAACAGAACCAAATTTTCTGAGATCAAGGTAATCACTGTAAAGATCAAGATTCATACCTCTGTTCTTCATCTCTTCAACAAGCTTGTTGTAATCAGCCTCACGTTCACTTCCGCCGATGATCTCACCAACGCCGGGAACAAGAAGGTCAACTGCAGCAACAGTCTTTCCATCAGCATTCTGCTTCATATAGAATGACTTGATAGCCTTAGGATAGTTGGTTACAAATACAGCCTTCTTAAATACCTTTTCAGCAATATATCTTTCATGTTCAGTCTGGAGATCGCAGCCCCATTCAACAGGGTACTGGAAGTCTTCACCTGAATTTTTGAGAAGTTCGATTGCCTCAGTGTATGTAACAACACCGAAATCATGTGAAATAAGGTCTTCAAGTCTTGCAATTATACCTTTTTCAAAATGATCGTCGAAAAATTTCATTTCATCAGGACATGTATCGAGGAGCTTTCTGATAACTGTTTTTACCATATCTTCAGCTGTTTCGATAACATCAGGAAGTTCAGCAAATGCTATTTCCGGTTCAACATGCCAGAATTCAGCAAGGTGCTTAGGAGTGTTGCTGTTTTCAGCTCTGAAGCTTGGTCCGAATGTGTAGATCTTTCCGTAAGCCATGGCAGCAACTTCACCTTCGAGCTGACCTGAAACGCTGAGTCCTGCTTTTCTTCCGAAGAAGTCGTCTGCACAGTATTCTTCTTCGTTTTTGTATTTGTCTGAGTAACCGATTGTTGTTACCTGGAACATTTCGCCTGCACCTTCACAGTCACTGCCAGTGATGAGCGGAGTATTAACATATACGAAGTTTTTGCTCTGGAAATACTCATGGATAGCAGCAGCAAGAACTGAACGAACACGGAATACAGCGTTAAATGTATTTGTTCTGCCGCGGAGATGAGGCATTGTTCTTAAAAATTCAAGAGTATGTCTCTTCTTCTGGAGCGGATATTCCAGCGGACATTCACCAATAACTTCGATTTCTTTTGCATTTATTTCAACTGAACCCTGGCGTGATTCAACTGCAGTACCTGTAACCTTGAGTGATGTACCGAGCTTGAAAGCCTGTTCATCGTATTTTACATCGAGTGATTTGTCGATTACGATCTGGATGTGCTTGAGAGTTGTACCGTCGTTGAGTTCAATAAAAGCAACGTTCTTTGAATCTCTTGAAGTTCTAACCCATCCGCAGACAGTAACGTCTTTTCCGATTACGGAAGTATCTTTGAAAATTTCCTTGATGTCAGTATGTTTCATAATATCTGATTCCTTTCATAAAAAAATAAAAATCCCGTCCTAAATAAATAGGACGGGATGAATAATTTACCCGTGGTACCACCTAAATTACCATAAAAAATATGGTCACTCAACGCTTCTGTCAAAGCTGCCCGCTTAACGCGCGGATCACGGTTCCTCCTACTTGTCAAAACCAGAAGACTTTCAGATCACTGCTCGGAAGTGTTATTCGCACGGACTCTGATATGCGGTTTCCACTGTCCCGCACTCACTGTGAACGAATTTCCGTGGTACTTCTCTTCGTCACTGCATTTGTATCATTTATTATATAATATCACTAAATAAAAAAGCTGTCAAGTTTTTTAGAGCGCCTTTGAAATAAAAATGTTTCCTCAGCATTTGGAAAAAACAGTACATAATTAACAAATATGATGAAGTAAAGCATAGTTTGCTTGACTTTTAAAAAATCGGGTGATATAATAATATACGGAAATCGCGGGATGGAGCAGCTCGGTAGCTCGTCGGGCTCATAACCCGAAGGTCGTTGGTTCAAATCCGGCTCCCGCAACCAAATGAGAAAGCGCTTTGAATTTTTCAAAGCGCTTTTATTTATAGTAAAGGCCGCCCTGTGGCGGCCTTTACCTTTTCCGTCGGCGGGTGTGCAGGTTAAAAAAGTATAGCGTTTTACCGGCAGTTATGGTATAATAATGTTATATAACAACACAGAGGATATCCCCCGCCTCTGCAGCAATGTCATCAACTTAAGAAATTAGTGTACGTAAGAACAGGAAGATTTTATTTAAGAAAAAAATCTCATCCTTCAATAAAGTTTGCTCAAAATCAACGTTAAATCGCTTAAGTTGATGACATT
>JAZQPR010000103.1:0-2247 GCA_045628605.1 Oscillospiraceae bacterium | reverse complement strand
GAACTTGAGGAAAAAGATAGAATAATATTCGTAATGCGATACTATATGTTCCTTGACATCAAAACGATATCGCACAGAATGGGAATCCGTGACAGCAATATAAGGAAGAAGCTTTCACGTACTCGAACCAAATTAAAAAGCTATTTAATGGGTGGTATAAAATGAAACAAGAGGATTTATACGATATATTGATTAATATCGATGAAAAATATATTGAAGAAGCTGAAAATAATCATTTGATTAATCTGGCGGAAAAATCGCACAATACGTCTTTAACTATATTAAACTCTTCAAAAGAAAAGACGGGATGCTTCCGCTATAGGATGGTTTATATTACTATAGCTGTAGTTGTTGTATTTGCTGCCGTTTTTGCTATATTTAGTACCGCTGGTCGTAGTATTTATGCTAATTCCGGAAAAGAATTTAAAAATTTTATTCTTGCGGCAATTGAACCGCGCGAAACAGATTATTATGAACTGTCACCTGAAGAGGCAGCGGAGATTCAAAGAAGATTAAACAATATGGACTACCGCTTTGCTGTGCCGAAAGGTTATGGAAGCATTGAGACCCTTTCGTATGTTTATCTTTCTGAGATAAACGGATATGAAAACAAAAATGAATGGCTGGCATTGTCCGTGGAAGAGAGAAATGCTATATCACAGATTCCGGAGGATATGCTTAAAACCATGCCAACCGATGCGCTAATTATAACTTGTATGAATTACAATTTTCTTGGAGATATTGGACTAATAGAGTCAAAAACAGATATCCTTGACACAATGAAGCAACAGTACAACGGACTTGTGGAACTAAGTCAGAGACCGGATGCCGGAACGGAGTTACTCAGATTACTTAAAGCATTTGAAGCAAAATCTTTTTCCGAAAATGACAGAATTCCGTCCATCAGATTCAGTTTTTTGATGATGATTCTGGGTGATAAAAAAATACTTGACTCACTAACATGTGAACAGGCAAGAGAATGGATCAGTCAACTTAACAGACTTGGTGGAGAAATTGACAAAGAAGAGATATCTTCTTTGTCAGAAGTGTCCGTTTTTCTGCCAATTTTACGCTGTTTATATTACAACGATACGGGTGCGAGAAAAGCAATCAGGAGTGACAGGTCATTAAAAGAATTTGTCGTCAATTCCGGTAGCTTTTCCGGAGTGAACCATTTTACCGACGTGGCGACAGGAAAATTGTGGAAGATAATAAAGGAGAATTATTACGATGTATCATAAAAGCAGAATTGATATTAAAATAAGAATTTTGATTTGCATAGTTCTTGCTGCAGTTGTGTTGAATATCATTATATCAAATGCAGATTACATTATGATGACAGAGAGCACGTACGGGTTTACGTATTATGTCTCCATTCAAACAATTCCGAATGGAACACAAGCTTATAAATGGGAATTTGGCTCTGATTATAATACAACGCAACAACAGGAAATATATAATTATATTACATACAACTACAATATTGAGTTTCAGGTAAGTCAAGGTCATGCAACAGTCAAATATAATTGTCATTCTTTTGCTTGGTACAGTCAATCTGTTACAAATGATTATTGGATTAATTCGCCTGAAAATTTTATGGATAGTAGTTACATAAGTTCTTCTTTTTCTGATACAATACCGGCAGGAGTTAGTAGTGGCGATAAAGTTATTTATTATAAATTCAAATTGTTTTCAACTAATTATCAGCATTCCGCAAGAGTTTACAGTAAAGTTTTGAATACTTATATTTCAAAATGGGGAGATTACGGATTATATGTTCACAATCCAACTGAAGTACCAAGCAGTTACAATGCTTCATCATTAAGATATTATTGTGACTGATCCAATAAACAGCCTCGAAAATGAGCCGGCCGGAAGCAAATTATATGCGGCCGGAGCTGACAGTCGGCCTGTCTGCGCCACTGGAACTGTCCGGAATGGCCTCAGCAGTGGTAAAGCGCCACTGGAAACACGAAAAATGGCTCTTCCAGTGGCGGGGCAAATATGGTATAACCCGAGTTTTACAGTTGTTATGCTACAAAGCTGATCACTCCTTTAGAAAAAAGGTGATTTATTTTAAAAATTATGGCTTATAGACTATTGAGCTTAAGTATTTGTCGAATTCTTGTTTTGTATATTCGGCGAAGGGTATTTCGACATTCATAGCACAGATTATCGATAGGAAGTCGTTTACAGTCTGATTATCTAAAGTTAATTTGTTATCCCTGTTAAACGACAACACTTCAT
>JAZQPR010000102.1:0-14097 GCA_045628605.1 Oscillospiraceae bacterium | reverse complement strand
GGTCGCCCTGCACCTTCGCAGCACCTTCGAATTTTGAAAAAAAGAGGGCGAAGGTTTTTGTTGAGAAAACCTTCGCCGGGGGGGTTATTATTTCTGGTTGTATTTTTTGAGGAGCTGGTTGATCTTTTCGTGTGGGTCGATCACTGTGCTGATGGATACGTCGTGGTTGATTGCTGCGATGAAGTATGCGATGTATTTGGAAACGTCAACTTCCATGAACCATTCTCTGCTGAGAAGTTCAGGTGATCTGTAGGTGAGGTTGGTTCCGAGGATTCCGTCGATGAAGCCGTCGTTGTAGGCTTTGTCGAATTTTTCGAGACCGTCTGTGAAAAGACCGTATGTTGCATATGCGTAGATCTTCTTTGCTTTCTTTTCCTTGAGGGCATATGCGATATCGAGAACTGATTCACCTGAAGAGATGATATCGTCTGAAATGAATACATCCATTCCTTCAACGGAATTTCCGAGGTATTCGTGAGCAACGATAGGGTTTCTTCCGTTGATGATCTTTGAATAGTCACGTCTCTTGTAGAACATTCCGAGTTCTACACCGAGAACTGAAGCATAGTACATGTTTCTGTTGAGAGCTCCTTCATCAGGGCTTACAACCATGAAGTTGTCCTTTGTGATGTGGAGACCTTTTATATTTTTAAACATTGTCTTGAGAACCTGATATGTAGGCATAACGTTATCAAATCCCATAAGCGGAATTGCGTTATGAACACGAGGGTCATGAGCATCGAAAGTTACGATGTTTGATACGCCCATAGCCTGAAGCTCCTGAAGTGCACATGCACAGTCAAGTGATTCACGGTAGTTTCTTCTGTGCTGTCTTCCGCCGTACAGAATAGGCATAATTACGTTGATTCTGTGTGCTTTTCCTCCTGCAGCCTGTATTATTCTTTTAAGATCCATATAATGATCATCAGGAGACATTGAGTTTTCCTGTCCGAACATTTTGTACTTACAGCTGTAATTTCCAACATCAACTATGATAAAAAGGTCGTTTCCTCTTACAGTTGATTTGATAAGACCTTTACCGTCACCGGATGCGAAACGCGGGCACTGACTTTCGATAAGGAATGATTCAGTATCATATCCGCCTTCTTTTGACCATTCTACAAGATAATGATCGATCTTACTGCCGAGCTCTGTTGCTCCGTTCATTGCGATCACGCCGAGCGGTGCCACCCTTGTCTGAGGGTTGAATAATACTTCATTTGCAGAACTTCCTGTCATTTAACCAGATCCTTTCAAGATAAAAATGTGTTTCGAACACTGACATTCTAAGTATATCATTTATCTTAACAGCTTGTCAATTATCTTAATTGATTAAATTGAATTAACAAAACAGCCAATTAATTGTCATAAAAACTATAAGTATAATATTATAATACTATAATATGGAAGTTGCCATTTATTGTTGTTAAAAAATCAGACACATATTATATCAGAAATTGAATCCAGTGTTTTCTGACCAATACCGTTTACTTTTAAAAGATCCTCCTTTGAGGAAAACAAACCGTTTTTATTTCTGAAATCAATTATTTTCTGAGCTTTTTTTTCACCGATCCCCGGTATGTTCATAAGCTCATCAGCGTCAGCTGTATTGATATTGATCATTTTATGATTTCCTTCTGAAACAGTGATTTCTGATGATACTGCGGTCTCCGGAGACTGTTTATAAAAAGCTGTGTCACTGACAGAGACTGTTTGGCTGACACTGTTTCTGATCTGAATTTCCGGCTGTTCTGAGGAAAAACGTGGAAGGTTCGTGATGACAGCTGAAGCAGCGGATGCTAAGCCCAGCAGAACTGAAATACAATAATATCCAAATGTATGCTTGTTCATTTTTTGCTGTTCCTTTTATAATAGATATGATTATATATTACCATATTATAACTTGAATGTAAATAATAAAAGAAAAATATGGATATTATTTCAAATATTCTGTATAACCGGTCGCTATATTTGTCAGTATCAATAGAGACATCCGCTCCTGCGTTTCAAAGCTCTGCTTTAAACAAGCAGAGACGTGGGATATCCTCTGCGTTGTCAGATGTAAATTCTGAATAAAAAATGATCCCTGCAGTAAAGCTTTAACCTGCAGGGACAGTTTTGTATATATTCAGTATCAATAGTTCTTCATCAGAATATATGACGTTCAAAATCTTCAATATCATGTTTGAGATATGTTTTTCTTCCGGTAATAAGTGCATATATGATTCCGCCGACAAAACCTCCCAGGTGAGCGCTGACAGATACATTTCCCGGTGCAATCAGGTTCGTTGTCAGTTCCAGCGCAGCAAAAGGAATGATAAGTCGTGAAACTGTATAGAAGATATATTCTTTTTTATGAAATGTTAGTCCTATAAGGTATCCTGCTATTCCGAAAACAGCACCGCTGGCACCGAGGCAGTAGATGTCTCTCGGAGTTGTCAGCAAAGATAAAATTCCGCCTGCAATGCCTGAAAAGAAATATGCTGCAAAAAATTTAGGAGTTCCGACCAGATATTCGGTAAGCTGAGCGAATATAAAAAGACACAGCATATTTCCGAAGATATGACCGAAATTGTCATGCAGAAACATTGCAGTTATCATTCTCCAGACCTGACCGTCATAGATCTCTGGCGCATGCTGCGCCAGGACTTTTTTCCACGGGGTACTGTCTCCGGTCGGGATAAAAACAGCAATATTTATCAGAATAATAAGTATTGCTCCTATCGGGATCTTTATGTGCCATTTGCCTATGAGATGACGTTCTTCTTTACTTTCTTCACGACAGGTCAGTCTGTCTTCGGGATGAAGTATCATCATCTTCAGCAGAAACCCAAATATAAAAAACATGATTCCGAATACAAGATAGCCGTACGGAACATTATAAGCGATATAAGTTGTAAAAAGGTCGAAAAAAACTATTCCGATACAGATCAGAATGTTTCCGGTTATTATTTTTTTGTGTCGCGGTTCCATTATCTTCGTTCTCCTTAAAAAATAATATTTATCTTTGTCTGTTGAGTACAGACTTCTGAAACTGTTATTATTATACAATATTTATTATATATTATCAATGCGCAAAATGGATAAAATAAGTGATGTTGACTTTAAGTACCGATAGGTGTAAAATGAATATTGAAATAATAAGGTACTGTGCCGGAGGAAACGGATAAATGAATATAATTATTGTCGGCTGCGGAAAAGTAGGTTCTGTACTGACCGAGCAGCTCAATGAAAAGGGAAATAATATTACTGTAATCGATCTCTCAAAGGAGAAAGTTGATATTCTGACGAATAAATTCGATGTTATGGGTGTTTCCGGAAACGGGGCAACGCATCTTGTACAGCAGCAGGCCGGAATTGCCGAAGCTGATATGCTTATAGCAGTTACCGGATCGGATGAACTGAATCTGCTTTGCTGTCTGATAGCAAAAAAAGCAGGAAAAAGATGCCATACGATTGCCAGAGTACGTGATCCCGAGTACAGCAGTGAAGCTCCTTACCTCAAGGAGGAACTGGGACTTGCACTCGTAATAAATCCTGAATATGCAGCAGCTGCTGAAATAGCACGTGTTCTGAGATTTCCGTCTGCAATGAAAATAGACACGTTTTCAAAAGGCAGAGTAGAACTTCTTAAATTCAGACTTCCTGAAAAAAGTCCGCTTGTCGGATGTGCCGTAAAGGAAATAGCAGGAAAATTTCATTGTGACGTTCTTGTCTGTACGGTTGAACGTGATGATGATGCATTTATAGCAAACGGTGATTTTGTGTTTGAGGAAAAAGATGTTATTTCGATCATAGCAACGCCTCATAATGCATCTGTATTTTTTAAGCATATAAAATACAGGATCAACCCGGTCAAAAATGTCATGATAGTAGGCGGCGGAGATATTACAAGATATCTCTGTGAGATACTGGACAAGTTCGGGATAAGAGCAACCGTAATAGAAAAGGACAGACAGCGCTGCAGGGAGCTTGCAGAAAAGATGGACAATATTGCCGTAATAAACGGTGATGCAGCCGATCAGGCTCTTCTTATGGAGGAAGGGATCGAAACAACGGATGCGTTTGTTGCTCTTACAAATCTCGATGAAGAAAACATATTTTTATCTATCTTTGCAAAATCTGTCAATAAAGGCAAGCTTGTCACAAAGATAAACAGAATAGATTTTGATGATGTTATAAAGCATCTTGATCTGGATTCAACGATCTATCCGAAAAATATTACTTCTGAGATCATCGTAAGATATATCAGAGCAATGAAAAATACTATCGGAAGCAACGTTGAAACGTATTATAGCGTAATAAAAGGAAAGGTTGAAGCATCTGAGTTTATAGTGCGCGAAGCATCAGATGTTGTCGGCATTCCTCTTATGAATATGAAACTCAAGTCAAATCTTCTTGTTGCGTCTATTATCCGCGACAAAAAAGTTATAATTCCAAAAGGTCAGGATTCCATTCAGATAGGCGACTCTGTTGTAGTCGTAACGAGTAATCTGGTTCTGCATGATATTTCGGATATTCTTGCTTCATAAAAGAAATAAAAATGCTGTTTGAGCATATTTGATGCTTTGCGGCAAAACAGAATGAATCAGAAATGAAAAATCAAAAAGGAAAAATGACGATATGAATTATAAAATGGTTGGTTATTTACTTGGATGGCTGCTTCTTTTTGAAGCGTTGTTTTTGTGCGTGCCGGTTCTGACAGGGATATATTACGGTGAAAAGGAACTGTGGGCTTTTCTGGTCACTGCGATAGTATGTGCAGCTGTCGGTCGAATTATGACGTCCAAAAAACCGAAACGATCGGAACTGTATTCAAGAGAAGGGTTTGTTGTTGTATCGCTGAGCTGGATAGTGTTAAGCATATGCAGTGCCATTCCTTATTATATTTCCGGTGCTATCCCGTCTGTTGTGGATGCTCTTTTTGAATCAGTATCCGGACTTACCACAACAGGAGCAAGCGCTGTGCAGAATGTGGATGTCCTTCCGAAATCAGTTCTTATATGGAGAAGTTTTACTCACTGGATCGGCGGAATGGGAGTACTTGTATTTATCATGGCATTTATTCCGTTATCAGGGGGACAGAATATGTACCTTATGAAAGCGGAGTCTCCGGGACCTTCAGTCGGAAAGCTTGTGCCGAGAGTTAAAACAACGGCATTTCTTCTGTATACAATGTATTTTGTGCTGACGTTTCTGGAATTTGTTCTTCTCCTTTGCGGAAGAATGGGCGTTTTTGAAGCGATGAACGTAGCTTTTTCGACAGCCGGTACAGGCGGATTTTCAATAAAAGGGTCAAGCATGAGCGAAGCTTCACCGTATCTTCAGGTAGTGGTAACTGTGTTTATGATCCTGTTTTCAATTAATTTCAACTCATATTTTTTCCTGTTAAAAGGAAAAATCAAAGATGCGCTGACATCTGAAGTAAAGATATTTCTTCTTATCGTAGGAACGTCTATAGCGATAATAACAATAAATATTTCGGGAATGTTTCCGAGCATAAAGGATGCTCTTCGCCATGCGGCATTTTCCGTTGCAACAATAATATCTACAACCGGTTTTTCCACAACGGATTTTAACATGTGGCCTGAGCTTTCACGTTCACTGCTTGTTATTCTGATGTTTGTAGGTGCCTGTGCAGGAAGTACGGGCGGCGGAATAAAGGTGTCAAGAATAATGATCCTTGTAAAGAGCATGTCAAAGGAGCTGCATCAGCTTATTCATCCGAAGCAGGTCCAGAAGATAAAAATGGACTCACAGAAGGTGGAGCATGATGTTATAAGATCTGTAAATGTCTATATGGTCTGCTTCATGATGGTTTTTGTGAGCTCTATAATCCTTGTTTCTTTTGACAATCTTGATCTTATTACTAATTTTACGGCTGTAACGGCGACTATCAACAACATAGGAGTAGGTCTTGAAAAATGCGGTCCGGCAGGCGGATTTTACGCTTTTTCGCCTTTCTTCAAGCTTGTTCTGATCTTTGACATGCTTGCAGGAAGACTTGAACTTTTCCCTGTGCTGCTGCTGTTTGTTCCGGCTACATGGAAGAAAAACTAATTTGTTAAAACCCGGTTCTGATGAATATTTGCTGAAGAACCGGTTTTTTTTTAAGGGGTTAAAATTTTTTTAAATGGAGGAAATGTTCATGAAAGTAATGAAGAAAATTGTTTCAGCAGTTACCGCATTTGCTCTTGCAGCAGGAGTATTCAATATTCCTGCAGTACAGGACAATACAATGGTCAGCGGTGCCGGAACAGCAAAATTCAACTACGCAGAAGCACTTCAGAAATCACTGTATTTCTATGAAGCACAGCAGGCAGGTCCGCTTCCTGAATGGAACAGAGTGTCATGGCGTGCGGATTCAACGATGTCTGATGATGTTTTAGGCGGCTGGTATGATGCAGGAGATCATGTAAAATTCAATCTTCCTATGTCGTACTCTGCAGCTATGCTTGCCTGGGGACTGTATCAGTACGGTGACGGCGTTGAAAAAATTGGTCAGTATGAAATTTATCAGAGAAATCTCGAATTCGTTCTGGATTATCTTGTTGCCTGCGACAGAGGCGATGAGGTCGTTTATCAGATAGGCGACGGTGAGCCGGACCACAAATGGTGGGGAGCAGCTGAGCTCGTTGAACTTGAGATGGGAAAAAGAAAAAGCTACACATGTGATGCATCATGCGTTACAGGAGAAATGTCAGCAGCTCTTGCAGCCGGTGCGGCAGCTCTGAAAGGAAAGTCAAAAAATACAGATACATATATCGAGTATGCTGAGCATTACTTTGATATTGCATGGAGTACAAAGAGTGACAAGTCATATGTTCAGGCAAAGAACTTCTATGATTCATGGAGCGGTTTCTGGGATGAGCTTTTCTGGGCAGCAAACTGGCTGTATATTGCAACAGGAAATGAAGACTATCTGAAAAAAGCAGAAGAATGTATACCTAATCTCGGCAGAGAAAACCAGTCAGAGGAAATAAAATATACATGGGGTCACTGCTGGGATGACGTTACCCAGGGCGCATTTATTCTTTATGCGATAAACACAGGTGATGAACAGTGGAAGGAACAGGTAATGAAACACCTTGAGTACTGGTCAGATCCTTCAGGCTACGGCGGAAAAGCACCGAAGCAGGCTCCGGGCGGACTGGTATGGCTTGATTCATGGGGCTGTCTGAGATATGCATGCAATGCAGGCTTCCTTGCAGCAGTTGCATGTGACACCATCTTTAAGGATGACGCAGACAAGGTAAAGAAGTATACAGATTTTTATGAAACACAGATAAACTACTGTCTCGGTGAAAATCCGGACAACAGAAGCTATGTAGTAGGATTCGGTGAAAATGCACCTGAGCATCCTCACCACAGAACATCACACGGCGCATGGGATGATATGAAGGCTGAGGCACTTACACATCACAGACACGTTCTGTACGGTGCTCTTGTAGGCGGTCCTGATGCGAGCGGAGGATATAAGGATGCTATTGACAATTATGTCAACAACGAAGTAGCGGATGACTATAACGCCGGCTATACAGCGCTCCTTTGCAAAATGGTATCTGAGTACGAATGTAAGACTCTTGACAATTTCCCGCCTGTTGAAGAACCTGACGGTCCGGAATTCTATGTTCTTGCAAGTGTAAATCAGGAATCCGAGTCATATACTGAACTCAAGATAAATCTTGTAAACCATTCCGCATGGCCGGCAAGATATGTAAAGGATCTTTCATACAATTACTATTTTGATATTTCCGAACTCAAGGAAGCCGGTCTTTCAATTGACGATGTCTCTGCAAAGATAGGCTACGACGAATGGTCAAGCTGCGAGGTTCTCGGACCGTATCAGTATGAGGGCGATACCTATTATTTCAAATTAAAATATGCAGACGGTTCTGTTCTTGCTCCTATCGGAAAGGAACAGGAGAAGGCTGAGATCCAGGTAAGATTCTCGATACCGGATGCAAACAAGGTTTGGGATGCTTCAAATGACTATTCAAGAGAAGGTCTTTCAAAGGGAAATACAGAACAGACACTTACCGACAGAATTACAATGTATGACGGAGACAAGCTTATCTGGGGCGTTGAGCCTGACGGAACAACAGTGTCTGATGTAAGTGATGATGACGGAAAACAGGAGGGTCAGACTACAGAACAGGATAAAGACAGTGAAGGTTCAAAGGACTCAGAGCAAACCGGAGACGATCCGATAGTTTATGGTGATTTGAACGGTGACAAAGCGGCTGATCTTACTGACCTTACCATGTTAAGCGTATATCTTATGAGAAAGAGCGGATTTACAGAAGAGCAGCTTCTTGCAGCGGATGTTCAGCCGGACGGAATTGTTGATATCGCAGACCTTGCAAGATTTAAACAGTATGTTTCAAAGGATAAAGTTGTACTTGGAAAATAAGTAAGACACTGATTTGAAAGTGAGTGTTTAATGGACTTTGTCAGGTTACTCTTTTTCGGTGATCTATAAAAATTAAACAGTATAAAAAATGCTGCTGTACCGTGATTGGTACAGCAGCATTTTTTATCTGATAATTTTTATACAATATTATATGATAATAGCTTATTGTAAAATAATTTGTCATCAATTTTATATATTTTTTATATAATGAACCAAAAATGCATAAGTTTCGCCTTATATTTGCCACATTTTATTCAAAATCTCTTCATATTCTCCACCTAATGTTTAAAAATTAGGTTGAAATAATATTTTATATCCATTAACATTATATTATTGAGACTTATTATTTGTATAGGAGGCCATTTATGAAAAAAACATCAAGAAAAGCTGCTTTGTTATGCAGTGCGGCATTGCTTATCGGTTCAATGTCGGTATTTCCGCAGCCGGAGAGAATCGGTGCGGAAGAAACCGAAATATTTTATACTGAAGGCTTCAATTCCGGCGAAGGGGGCTGGAACGGAAGAGGTGATGCATCCGCTGCTCAGACAGACAGTGAAGTTTTTGAAGGTTCAGGAGCTCTTTCTGTTACAGGAAGAGGCGCTAACTGGAACGGATGTATTTATGACATGAACGAAAGCTGGTTCTCAGCAGGTGCTGAGCTTTCTTTCTCAGCAGCTGTTTACAACAGTGGAAGAAGTGATATGAATGTAATGCTTTCTCTTCAGTATAATGACGGAGATACCCTTTATGATCACATTGCTTCAGTTACGATTCCGTCAAAAACATGGGGAACAGTTTCAGCAAGTTCATACACGGTTCCTTCCGGTTCTGACTATGCTCTTTACTTTGAATCAGAAGAGGGAACAAACAGCTTTATAGTTGATGATATTATGATCGGCAGCAAGGGTGCAATAAATGCATGTTCCTTTACAGCTGGTGAAAATGCAGGCGACCTTAACGGAGACGGTGTGGTAAATATTGCGGATATGGTTATTTTAAAAAGTCAGATCCTTGCTCCGAAGAGTGCAACATACATGTCGGATGTAAACGCAGACAGTAGTCTTGATACAAACGATTTTGTGTATATGTTCGGTTATTTGTGCGGTGCATATCAGTCATTCCCGACACCTGTAAAACCAGAAGTTCCTGTTGAACCTGAAGTGCCGCAGTCTGATTACAAATACAGCAGTGATATTAATTTCCATGAGATCCCGGGCAATTACTTCAATGAACCGGGTAACGGCGGCAAGCTCACCAAAGAATCATACAACGGAATCAATGGCGGAAATACATGTAATGTTTATACTCCTCCGGGATATGATCCTTCACAGAAGTACAATATCTTCTATCTGATGCATGGCGGCGGAGAAAACGAAAATACGCTGTTCTATCAGGATGATACAAATATCAAGCCTGTTCTTGACAACATGATACTAAACGGCGAGATAGATCCTATGATCGTAGTTACTCCTACATTTAACAAGACTGAAGCAGGAAAGTTCTTCAGTGAATTCAGACAGAGTCTGGTTCCGTTTATCGAAGGAAAGTATTCAACATATGCAGAGTCAACAGACCAGGCAGGTCTTGAAGCTTCAAGAATGCACAGAGCATACGGCGGTTTCTCAATGGGCGGCGTTTCAACATGGGCTGTTATGGAAAACTGTCTTGATATCGTTGCTTACTTTATGCCTCTCAGTGGTGACCACTGGAACGGAAACTCAGCTTATGACAAGGCTAAGAGCATCGCAAATGCAGTAGATAAGTCAGGTTATGCTGATAAGTTCTATATCTTCTGTGCAACAGGTTCAACAGATATAGCTTATCCGAACGTTAGTCCTCAGATCGAGGAAATGAAGAAAATGTCACAGTTCAAATATACTGCAGACTACTCACAGGGTAACCTCTACTTCCTGGTAGTACCGGGCAAGGATCACTGGTGGGGAAATGTCAGACATTATGTATATGACGGACTGCCGAACTTCTTCCGTGAATACTGATAAGTCGTTTTACTTGTATACCGGTGAATTAACATAATAAAAAAGACCTTTCGAAAATATATTTTTTGAAAGGTCTTTTTATATCGTTTTTAAAAAACAGAAAATCAGTACTTAGCGACTGTTATGGTTCCGTTGTCGCGCATGTATCTTAGAAATCTTAAGCGGGCTTCTTCCTTGCATTCAGGTTTTATCATATAGTACATATAATGCTCCATAAGATTGAAGGTCTCGTATGATCTTCCCTCTATCTTGAACTGTGAGAAGCCCATTGGAACATATTTGTTCCATATGTCGTCCGGTGTAACATGTGTGCTGAGTGACTTAACATCAAACAGAGTCCTTGTTTCACATTTGCAGTGAAATTCATAATCATATTCAGGATGACTTTTTACAAAGCCTTCTGCGTCAAACGGGATCTTGTCTGAATATTTTCTGATGTTTTCAGCATATGCGATCTGTTCAAGACCGATTATCTTGTAGTGGCTTACTCTGTGGGAGCAGTTCGGGTTGCAGCAAGCGTTTACGAGTATTTCACATTTTTCCTTGTGCGGGATCTTTTCAAGGATGTCAAATTTGTTGTTTAAGTCGTAGTCAAGGACAATGATGTGATAGTCCTTTTCCATTTCTGCTTTCAGAGCTTCAGGGTCAGTAAGTCGTTTGCAGGTTGAACTTGTGATCTTGTATTTTGGATAGTTGTTTCTGATGTAGGTCTCAAGTATCGGTGAAACTACGATTACCTCGTTCATTCCGTTGTTTGCAATATTCATGATCATGTTGCAGAAATTATCTGAAAGGTGTTTTTTTTCAATTTCGGGGTTTGTGAAGGTAAATCTGAGAGGTATTCCTTTTTCGTTGAATTTTTTTACTGCAAGCTTGATAAAATCTTTTTCACAGATCCCCGGCTGGATCCTGCCGCCATTCCAGAGAGCAGGGGGGAATGCACCGAATACGGATGCTATTTCTACGCCGTCACGGAAGTATTCGCGGTTGTTTTCATAGAGATCAAGGAAAGCAAGATTGAAACGGAAGTTTCTTACGAAGTCCGGGAGATGAAATTTTACGCTCATGGTCTTTCTCCTTAATATTATTATTTATTATTTAATATTATAGCATTATTTTTCAGAGTTTTCAATAAGGGGCGATGGAGACCGGCTGATGCGGTATTCTGCATCTTACCACCCGTAAAACGCATCTTGCCTTTGTTTCGTTGACACATAATTCAGTACTGTGCTATAATCAAAAACAGAATAGAGGACCAAGTCGAACTGTAGGAGTGCACACTACTTATCGGCAATAAGACGTTTGTAAAAATGAGAGGTAAAAATTATGAATAAAATTTTAAAACGTGGTTTTGCGGTTGTATTTACTGCTGCACTGTTATGCAATTCACTGGGTTCAACTCAGTTTTTTTCAAATTTGACAAATGATATTTCTGTTACTTACGCTTCTTCTGAATATACATCCGGCGCATCAGACAGATATTTTTATACTGAAGACAAGGAGTTTGGGGTAAAATTATATTATTCGGTAATTGACTACAAGGCAAAGACAGCAGCAGTAATAGGATGTACGACATGCAAAGAAAATGTACCTGCAACTGTTCCGAATACTGTAACATATCAAAACGTTACATACGATGTTGTAAAAATTGAGAGTAATGCTTTCAGAGATCAGAAAAATCTGGGTTCAGTAAGTCTTCCGAAAAATCTTGTTTCGATAGAATCATTTGCATTTGCTGGATGTTCAAATCTGTATTATCTTTGTGGCTCTTCATATACAGGAGACGGCAGATACAAGCTTAACAAGATCGGTTCATATGCTTTCATGGACTGCGAAAAAATGATAACACCGGCATTTTTAGCTGGTGTTACGGTTATTGGTGATTATACGTTTTATAACTGCCGCAGCTTATATGACAGGGTACATTTGGCGAAGATCTCTTCATTAGGTAAATATGCATTTGCAAACTGCGTTCTGACTGAAGTTGATTTTTCAGAATCACAGATAAGCGGAATTCCGGACAATACTTTCCAGTACTGCTGTGCTTACGATAAGGAAATCACATTTAAACTGCCCGATACTGTAAAATCAATAGGAAAATATGCATTTAACAATATTTCCGGACTGACAGGAATATATATTCCGAGCGTTGAAAAAATAGATGATTATGCTTTTAAGGACTGTCACGACTTAAAAACGGTACTTACAAGCGAGAAGCTTTCATATATCGGAAGACAGGCATTTTACGGATGTGATCCTTTAAAGTATTTTGTATGCAAAAACCCTGATGTTTCAATTTCGGCGCAGGCTCTTGGATACTGCAATATGAGAAATTACACCGGAAAATGCAATGGTTTTAAACTGTGGAGTACAAACGGCGGCGGAAAAGTTAAAAGCTATGCAAAATATTACGGCTTCGAATATGATGATATGAAAAATGCTCCTGCACAGGCTATTGAAAGCTTCAAGCCGTATATGTGGTCATGTGGAAATGAAACGAAAGTGTTCGGTGAATACCAGAATGGTAAACTTGTAAGAAATCACATGTTTATAGAAGGGCATAAGCCTTATGTAACAGAAAGTTATCTGAACAGTTCCTCAACAGGTACCTGTTATGGAATGGCTTCAGTAAGTACGCTGGCTGCCAACAAATATATATATCCGGAGGAATTTGCTGATGGTTACAGCTCAATCTGTGAGATCGATTCTTCCTGTTCTGATTTTACAAAATCATTTGTAAGCACTATGTGGACAAACTGCAGATATACAGCAGATTATCAGTTTTCACATAATGGCAGCACTGCAAATTTTGATAAAGAGATGATAAGCTTTATTGAAAATCTTACTTATGGTACAGATGTTGCAACTGTCAGCTATTCTGAATATTCAAACGGCGGAGGACATGCTGTCGTTTGCCTTGGTCTGGAATACAAGGAAAATGCCGCTGACAAAAATACCAACAAACAGTGGGACGGTATGAACGCAAGAATTCTTCTCTATGATGTAAACTATGATAAATTTGAAAATCTCAGCTGCATGTATATAAATACTGAAACCGGAGAATGGTCTATGGGTGTCAGATACGGCATTGGAACAGTTAATCCTTCTGCGTTTAATACCAAAAAATCTCCGTCATTCCGCTTTGAATTATACTACAAGCCTGACTCAATAGTTTCAAATACCAAAACCCCTGAAGGTACTCTGAAGGGTATGGATTTTGTAAGAAAGCTTTTAAGTATCAGAAAATGATTATGTGAGTTATGAAAAGCTGATTTAATCGGATATCCGGCTTGTTGGGATATCTGAGGGGATAGTTTTAACGGGCTTCTCCCTTTACCGCTGTATTGATTTATTATTTTATTAATCAGCTCTTTCTTATATATGCTTATAAATAAAATCCTTTATATAAAAAAATGGACTTCCCGAAAGGGAGGTCTGTTTTTTTTGAAATGTTTCTTTCAATGGCAGGCTCCTGTCACAAAACAAAATGACATAAACAGGGAGATTGCCAAACAATCTCCCTGTTTTAAGTTGAAAGGACTTAAGTATGAAAAAATATGTTTTTTCCGTATCGGGTATGTCCTGCGCGATGTGCGAAAACCACATAAACGATGCTATCCGCCGGACGTGCGAAATCAAAAGTGTGAAATCGGACAGAAGAAAGAACGAAACGGTCATTCTTGCAGA
>JAZQPR010000101.1:0-51010 GCA_045628605.1 Oscillospiraceae bacterium | reverse complement strand
AAAATATTTTTATTGACAAGATAGTTTTTTACTATATATTATTTAGTCAGGCAGCCTGACACCATAATATAGAAATTTTCATAAATATAATTTTTACATTTCAGAAAGGAAGACGAATTTTTATTCGTCTTTTTTTCTACCCTAACGACGATACAACGGCGATATTTTTTCAAAAGAATTCAAAAGAAGGCAAAATTTAAAGGAAACCTATTATAAACGTCCAAATACAGCGATTTTTCGTAAAAAATCCCTGTATTTGGACGTTTTTCGACTTGCGGTTCAACTGAACTCGTGATATAATTAAAGTATCACTTAAAGAGTTTGTTTGATTTTAAAAAAAGATTCAAGGAACTTTGAAAAAGTTAAATTGATTTCATAGAACATTTTTCTATTTATTTAAGGAGACGCGCGTATGATAAAACACATTCCGGGAACTACTTTACCATTTTCAGAAAAAGTCAAAACCGAAGCCTTTTCATTAATTTCACCTATACTTACAGCAACAGGCGGTTTAACTCTTTCTCAGCTTTCAAAATTAACAGGACTGGGAAGTTCAACAATACAAAACTGGATAAAAAGAGGATGGGTTGTAAATATTCCGGGAAAAAAATATTATGAAGTTCAGATTATTCGTATTCTTCTGATCAATATGCTCAGGGGCACCATGCAGCTTGAGAATATTGCTATCCTTATGAACTATATCAACGGCGTAGTTGAAGATACAAGCGATGATATAATCCCTGACATTGATCTGTATAATCTTTTCTGTACAGTTGTATGCATACTTGATGAATCAGGAATTTACAAACCTGAGCCAATCAAAGCAACAATAAAAGAAATAGTAAAAAACAATGACAGCTATGTCAAGGAAAAAGAAGACATTCTTATTAATACATTATATATCATGGCACTCGCATACGAATCTTCAATTATCAAAAACACAATGGAACAGGAATACGAGGTTCTTGATATCAAAAAATATAAAATATAAACTTTTTAGAACGGAAAATTATAATGCCGAACATTTGTTATATTTTCGGAGCAGGAACTTATTATAATGATGATATCCCATCATTTGAAAAAGATGATTTTATAATTGCTGCTGACGGTGGTTTTTCTTTTCTTGCAAATCATGGAATCAAACCTGATCTGATCTTAGGAGATTTTGATTCTCTTGGATTTGTTCCGGAATGCAAAGGCAGTGAAATACTAAAGCTAAATCCTGTGAAGGACGATACCGATCTGCTTTATGCTGTTAAACAAGGAATAAAGCGAAATTACAAATTATTCTATATTTTCGGCGGAACCGGCGGAAGAACCTCGCATACGTTTTCAAATATTCAAACGCTCACAATGCTTGCAAAGCAGGGACTTCAGGGATTTCTCTTCGGTGACAATGAAATATTTACAGTCATACATAATTCCTCACTTAATTTTTCAAAAAAATCAAGTGGGAATATTTCTGTTTTTTCCGTTGATACGGTAAGCAACGGTGTTTTTGAAACAGGTTTAAAGTATTCAATAAATAATTACAGTATGAATAACAGCTTCCCTGTAGGTGTAAGCAACGAATTTGTCGGAACTGACAGTCAGATCAAAGTTCTGGATGGAACTTTGCTAGTTATTTTTTCAAAAAATGCTGATATAATCGAGTAGGAGGCTAACCATTATTTGATTAGCCGACCTCTCACACCACCGTGCATACCGTTCGATACACGGCGGTTTTTTAGTTTACGCGAACTTTCATGAAATAGTCAGTCATGGATAAATATCAAATATCCAAGGCTGGCTATTTCTTTTATTGTTTAACGAAAAAAGAGCATCTTTTTATGATGCTCTTTTTTTATACTTAATATTAAAATTAAAAACCGTTTAAATGATATTTGATCATTTTCATAGGATAATTTCTGTATGAAATATCCAGATCAACATCAGTGTGACTTCCATTTAGTCCGTCAATATCCATTCCTGCAACTGTACCTTTATCTGAATGCTGCCATATTCCGCATTCAAGACTTGGTGCTGATGCGTTATATCCGGCACACCAGATATCGAAATCACAGCTGATCCTGTTTATCTCTGTAAACCTTCTTGAAAAATCACCATTTGTATAAAACATTGAATAATATGAATTTTGCTGAAGCGTACTTAAAAATGCACGTATTGTATCAGTCAGAAGAGATTTGTTATTTGCAATAGGATTTGAATCAAGAGATCTGTATTCAAAATCATATACAACAGGATATTCAAGCTGATATCCGGCTATCGCATCCATACATGCTCTTGCTTCTGCTTCAGCTTCTTCAGTAGAAGACGCATGTCCGAACCAATAAACACCGCAATTTATACCCGCTGCTTTTGCATTATTGATATTTTCATAAAATCTTGATTCAACCTCAAGACCTTCTCCGGCTTTGATAATTGCAAACTGGACACCGGCGTTTTTAACCTGCTGCCAGTCTATTCTTCCCTGCCATTTTGATACATCAATACCTGTACATGTAATATCAGAATCATCAATTTCAGACTGTACTGCTGCCTCTTCAGGCTCATCTGAAACTGTTTCCTGTACAGTTTCTTCAGGCAGAACCTGTTCCTGCACAGTTTCTGGAACATCAACAGTTTCTGTATCTGACACTGATGTGTCTTCTTCTGCTGCTTCTTCGTGATTTTCCTTAGCCTTTTCCTCTATTATCCGAGGCTCAGGCAATTTAATTTCACCTTTCCAGTCGTTTTCAATTACAATTGGAATCCGGCTGTTATTCATATTGTCAGAAAAGTGAACAAGCATGTTATAATTGTATGCTCCTATTGCTGACTCTGAATGCGAAGAATATAAATTAATATTTCCAACAGAAATACCGGTACGACTTTGCAAATAGTCTGTTGTTGATGCTATAAAATTTCTACTTAACGTACTATTTTCCTGAATTGAAACGGATGACTGTCCTGCTGAACCAAGCAATGCTGCCTGACTTAAAGCAAGTAATAAACAAGTAAATAGCTGCATTCTTTCACCACCATATAATATGTATATTAAGTATATGTCTTATTATAACAACGAATGCGCCTTCTGTCAACCTTTCATTTGTACATTTCGGCCAAAGATGTATTTTATTGTATAAATGCACTTAAAATTTCAAAATCTTTCAGCACTCTTTTTATAATCTAAATGATTTGAAAAACAGGATTCTGAAACGAACAGCATATAGAATACAACATATCAAGCTGTATTAGCCAAATAATTTATTTGCTGTTTTCCTTTTTATAATCAAGATATTCTTCATATGTTCCAATTCTGTCGATCACTCCGTCAGGAGTTATCTCTATTATCCTGTTGGCTACCGTCTGAAGTATTTCATGATCGTGCGATGTGAACAAAACTACTCCTTTAAAGCTCTCAAGACCCTGGTTTACTGCTGTAATGCTTTCAAGATCAAGATGGTTTGTCGGCTGATCAAGAATAAGTACATTTGAGCCGAAAAGCATCATTCTTGAAAACATACATCTGACTTTCTCACCGCCTGAAAGAACGTCTACAGGCTTATATACATCATCTCCTGAAAACAGCATTCTTCCAAGGAAGCCTCTCAGATATGTTTCTGTTTCATCATTTACAGAATACTGTCTTATCCAGTCTACTATAGACAGCTTGCAGTTATTGAAATAAACTGAATTGTCTACTGGAAAATAAGAACATGATGTGGATACACCCCACTTGAAAGAACCGCTGTCAGGCTGTTCTTCTTCCATAAGAATTTTAAACAGCATTGTAACAGCATGTTCATTTTCACTTACAAAAGCAACCTTGTCTTCTCTTGAAAGTGTAAATCTGACTTTATTTAAAATAGTTTCTCCGTCAACTGTTTTACAGATATCATCCACCTGAAGAATTTCTTTTCCAAGCTCACGGTCAGGTGAAAATCCTATATACGGATATTTTCTGCTTGATGCCGGCATTTCTTCAACTGTAATTTTATCAAGAAGCTTTCTTCTGGAAGTAGCCTGTCTTGATTTTGATTTATTTGCTGAAAAACGTTCAATAAATGATTTGAGTTCTGCAATTTTTTCTTCAGCTTTTTTATTCTGCTGCTTCATCATACGCTGAATAAGCTGACTTGATTCATACCAGAATTCATAGTTTCCGACATACATTTTTATCTTTGTATAATCTATATCTACAATATGAGTACATACGTTGTTTAAGAAATGTCTGTCATGGGATACGACCAGAACTGTTCCGAAATAATCTGCAAGGAAATCTTCAAGCCATCTGATAGCTTCAATATCAAGATGGTTAGTTGGTTCATCAAGAAGAATAATATCAGGATTTCCAAAAAGAGCCTGTGCAAGAAGTATCTTAACCTTTTCCTTTGCAGATACTGCACTCATCTGCTCGTATAATAAATCTTCAGAAATTCCAAGTCCCTGTATTAATTTTGATGCGTTTGATTCTGCTTCCCAACCATCAAGCTCAGCAAATTCTGCTTCAAGTTCGGAAGCTCTGATTCCGTCTTCCTCGGAAAAATCTTCTTTGGCATATATTTCATCTTTTTCCTTCATTATCTTATACAGCTTTTCATTTCCCATAATTACTGTATCAAGAACCGTATATTCGTCGTATGCAAAGTGATCCTGTTTTAAAACAGACATTCTGGCATCTTTTTTTATAGAAACTTCGCCGGTTGTCGGCTCAAGCTCTCCGCTAAGTATTTTCAAAAATGTTGATTTACCTGCCCCGTTTGCGCCGATAATACCATAGCAGTTACCATTTGTAAATTTCAGTTCAACATTTTTAAAAAGTGTTGTTCCGCCGAACTGAAGGCTGACATTTGAAACTGTAATCATTTTTCCTCCGAATTTTATAAAAAATTTGCGTCTTGATAGCAGACACAATTTATATTATAACAGAAAATTATATTTTTTTCAATTTATGATTCCAACAAATAAAATATGCCAATGATAACACTTCATTGGCACATTTATTATTTATTTTCGTTTGTTGAGTATTAACTGTTCCTTAGCATTCTGAAGCATCAGTTCACTTGGCTGAGCTCCGCCCATTATTCTGGCAATTTCTCTTATTCTGCCCTCTTCGTCAAGTTTATGTACATTTGTTTCTGTTCTTTCGCCAATGGTCTTCTTTTCGATGAGCAGCTGATCATCGGCCATTGAAGCGATCTGAGCCAGATGCGTTACACAAAGCACCTGCCTGTACGAACTTATCTCCTGAAGCTTGATACCGATTTTCTGAGCTGCTCTTCCGCTGACTCCGGTATCGATCTCATCAAAAATCAAAGTCGGGATGTCATCCTTATCAGCAATTACGGTTTTTAAAGCCAGCATTATTCTTGAAAGTTCACCGCCTGATGCAATTTTTGATACCGGCTTCGGTTCCTCTCCTTTATTGGCTGATATGAGAATTTCTGCTGTATCCATTCCGTTTACTGAGAGCTTTCCCTTTTCATGTTTTATTTCTATCACAACGTTCGGCATATCAAGGAATCTAAGCTCCTCTGTAACTCGGGAAACAAATTTTTCTGAAGTTTTCAAACGGTATTCATATAAAACTTTTGCTTTTTTTGTTGTAATATCAAGAAGCTCTTTTTTCTGTTTTTCAAATTTATCCAGAAGTTCATCACTGTTTTCTATTGTATCCAGTTCTGCTTCTGATTTTTCACAAAGTTCAATGAGATCATTTAATTCCAGCCCGTATTTTCTTTTGAGCATATTAATTGTATTTCTGCGTTCGGTAATATGATCAAAGATCTCATCATCAACTTCCAGAGTGCCGGAGCAATGCGATATTTCTGAAGCCAGATCCCTGAGATCTATTTTTAAAGAAGCTATTCTGTCAAGAAAAGCCGAAGCAGGAGGATAAATTGCAGAAACGGATCCGAGTTCTATCTCGATCTCACTGAGTTCATCTGTAATTCCGGAATCTTCTCCCTCAATTCGGTTCTTTGACGTATTCAGAGCATTTATAATATCCGAACTGTTTTTTAACATATTGTATTCTTCTTCAAGACTCAGATCCTCGTCCTTTTCCAGTTCAAGATGCTTAATGTCTTCAACAACTGATGAAAGATATATTTTTCTTTCAGATGCTGCATTTCTCTTTTTCATTACTTCGGAATATTTCTTGGCACATGCCTGCAGTTCTTTAAAAGATTCCCTGTACTCTTCAAGAAATGACATATCTCCTCCGAAGCTGTCAATAATCTGTGTATGATTTTCAGGACACATGAGTATCTGATTATCATGCTGACCATGAATATTGATAAGCATTTCGCCGATTTCTCTGAGAACTGATACCGCCGATGTTCTTCCGTTTATTCTTGCAACACTTCCGCCGTCTGCATTTATTTCTCTTGTAACAGTGATTTCATTGTCAGAACAGTCTATTCCCAGTTCATCGAGCTTTGATTTTACTTTTTCAGAAAGATCGGTAAACAAGCCTGTTACAACGGCCTTTTCTGAACCTGTTCTTACAATATCCTTCGTTACTCTCTGTCCAAGCACAGCATTTATTCCGTTTATAAGAATTGATTTTCCTGCGCCGGTTTCTCCTGTAAATGCATTGAACTTTTCCGAGATCGGAATTACAGCACTTTTGATTACAGCAAGATTTTCTATGTATAATTCCTTCAGCATTTTTCTCTTCTCCTCCCAAATGTCAGCTTATTAATTTTTTTATTGTATTAACCAACTTTCGAGCATTTTCTTCATTTTTTAACATTATAAAAATAGTATCATCACCGGCGATCGTTCCGAGAATCTGATTATAATTCATCGAATCGATCATCGCACATGCTGCCTGAGCCATTCCGGTGTGACACTTTACTACTACCATATTAACTGCATAATCCACACTTATAATAGTCTGAATAAGCAGATTTGAAAAACGAGCATCTTTATTTTCTGACTGAAAATATCTGTAAACGCCGTTATCATCAGCTTTTTTTACAAGTCTAAGCTCCTGGATATCACGTGAAACTGTTGCCTGAGCAACATTAAATCCTGATTTTATCAGTTCATTCTGAAGTTCCTCCTGAGTCTCTATACATAAAGAACTTATTATTTCCAGTATCTTTTTATGTCTCTGATTCTTCATTTTTCATTTCCTCCGTCCTTATTATTTTAATGAACGCGATAATTTCTGATTCAATGCATCATAAAATGAAACACCTGACATATCGATCAATTTAATTTTATGCTGTGATTTTTTTATAATAAGCTTCTCACCTTTATATAATTTTTTTGGCTCATTTCCGTCAACGGAAAAATAAACATTCGTTTCCTCCGGTGAATGATGAACCACAGTAATAACTTTATCATCTGTATATATCATAGGTCTTGAATACAATGAATGCGGGCAGATAAGATTCATCTCCATACACTCAAGTTCCGGTTCTATAACAGGACCGCCTGCAGAAAGAGAATATGCTGTCGAACCTGTCGGCGTAGCAAAAATCGCTCCGTCAGCTCTGTAGCTTCCGATAAGATGATCATTTACCAGCACGTCAAAATCAACTATTTTTGCATACATTCCGGTAACGACTATATCATTAAGAGCATGATATGAATGAAGCTTTCCGTCATCACTCATGATTTCTGCTTTTAAGAGCATTCTCTCTGATATTTTGTAATTCCCGGTAAATAGTCTTTCAAGGCAGTCAAGCTCATTTTTTTCCATAGATGCCATAAATCCAAGAGTCCCTGTATTTATTCCAAGCAATTCAGCTTTGCTTTCGATCATTTTTGAAGCACATTTTAAAATTGTACCGTCTCCTCCGATCGCTGCAACGATATCGCATTTGTACACCATATCATTAAACGAACCAAAAGAGACATTTTCATTTATAAATGACTTTTCCAGACTGCTGTCCATAAAAACATCTGCGCCAAGTTTTTTCAGTTTTCTGATTACTTCAACAGCACATGAATATGCATCTTTTTTATTTAAATTTGGTGAAACGATAATATTCATTAACTTCATTCCTTTTTTAAAGCTTTTTCAACCAGTTCATCAATATCTGCAAATAATGCTGCATTACACTCGCCGTTTTTTTTCAGATACATAAGATATTCGGAATTTCCGCTTCCGCCTCTGACAGGAGATACATCAAGTCCAAGAGGCGCCATCCCGTTCTCTTTTGAAAATAAAAGCATATCATTTAAAATGTTTTTATGAACAGAAGATTTTTTTACGATCCCGTTTTTTGATATATTTTCTTTTCCGGCTTCAAACTGAGGCTTGATAAGAACACAAGCCTCTCCGTTCTCACAAAGAAGCTCATATATTTTCGGAATAACCAGCTTTAAAGAAATAAAAGAGACATCTGTCGCAATAAAATCTATCCTGTCATCAAATAACGAAATATCAGCCGTTCTGATATTTGTTTTTTCCATATTTACAACTCTGAAATCATTTATCAGTGACTCATCCAGCTGACTGTGTCCAACATCAAGTGCATATACTTTCTTTGCGTTATTCTGAAGCATGCAGTCGGTAAAACCGCCTGTTGAAGCACCTATATCAAGACAGATACGATCAGAGAGATCAATTTTAAAAATCTTCAGAGCCTTTTCAAGCTTTAAGCCTCCCCTGCCAACATATCCGTGAATTTCAGCTGTTATTTCAAGAACATCCGTTTCACTAACACAAAATGCCGGCTTGGAACAGACTTTTCCGTTTACTTTTACATTTCCGTTTTTTATAAGCTTTCTTGCGTACTCACGGCTTCTGGCAAGATCTCTTGCAAACAGCTCCTGATCAAGTCTTTTTTCATCCATATGTTATTCTCCGAAGCTGATATCCATTATTTTTTTATACATTCCGTCAGCATACAGACCATTCTGAGCAAGCTGATTTTTCACGGATGCCTGCTTTACAAATTTCTCCAGAGCAGATATGCTGTATGTTCCTTTAAACCCTTTTTCAATTAAAAGAGAAAGAAAATGTTCTGCAATGCCGCCATTTTTCATTCCCTCTTCAAAGAACACAATTTTTTTATATTTTAAAGCTTTCTGTATTACAGATTCTTCAATTGGAAAAATCTTTACAAGCTTCATAATATCACATTTAATATTTTTTTCGTTTTTCAGTTTATCACATGCTCTTATTAAGCCGGCTGAAATACGGCCATACGTAATTGCAAGAATTTCGCTGTCTTCTTCAGAATCAAATACAACATCTTCATATTTTTCTTCAGTCAGATCATCAAAGACACAGCTCTGGTTTCCTCTTGGATAGCGAATGAAAACCAGACCTTCATTCTCATTGACAGCTTTTTTCAGGGCAGCCTTCAGCTCTGAATAGCATGAAGGAGAATAGATCGTTGAACCCGGGATATTTGTAGCCATTGATACATCAAATATTCCGTGATGAGTCTCTCCGTCCTCGCCGACAAATCCTGCTCTGTCAACACCAATTACCATATGTACGCCTGACAGTGCTGCATCATGAACGAGCTGATCATATGCTCTTTGTAAAAAAGAGGAATAAACTGCAAAAACCGGTATATATCCCATGCTTGCAAGTCCTGCTGAATAAGTTACAGCATGAGCCTCTGCAATGCCGACATCATAAAATCTTGAAGGATATTCCTTGGCAAAATACTGAAGTCCTGTTCCGTATTTCATGGCTGCTGTAACAGCACACACCTTTTCATTTCCTTCTGCAATTTTAACAAGTTCATGTCCGAAAACAGATGAAAATGAATCTGATCTGGCAACTTCAGAATTGCCTGTCACTATATCAAAATGCGATATTCCGTGATATTCTCCCGGATTTTTTTCTGCAGGAAGATATCCTTTTCCTTTAACTGTATTTACATGAACCAGCACAGGCTTGTCAAATGTTTTTGCAAGTGCAAGAACGTCTTCAAGCTCCTGAAGATCATGTCCGTTTACAGGTCCGAGATAAATAAAACCGAGATCTTCGAACATGGTATTTCCCTTAAGAACAACGCCTTTTATAGCTGTTTTTGAAGCTATAAGCGCTTTGCTTATAGGGCTGCCGACAACAGGAGTTTTCTTAAGGACATGATCCACAGCTTCCTTGGTCATATAATATTTTTTGGTATTTCTGATGCTTGAAAGATACTTTGCAAAAGCACCGACATTTTTGGAAATCGACATGTTATTGTGATTAAGAATAACTATCAGATTTTTTCTTCCTTTACCGGCGTTGTTCAGTCCTTCATATGCAAGACCGCCTGTAAAAGCACCGTCACCAATAACAGCTACAGTATAATTTTTATCATTTCCATCAAGCTTCATAGCATCTGCAATACCGCACGCTACAGAAACTGATGTACTGCTGTGTCCGCTGATAAACGCATCATGTTCAGATTCATTCGGCTTCGGGAAACCGGATATTCCGTTTTCCTGTCTGAGTGTATCAAATTTTTCAAGACGTCCTGTCAATATTTTATGTGTATATGACTGGTGTCCGACATCCCAGACTATCTTGTCATCAGGAGAAGAAAACACTCTGTGAATCGCCATAGTCAATTCAACAACTCCAAGATTTGAAGCCAGATGGCCACCGTTTTTTGATACAGTCTTTATCAGAACTCCTCTGATCTCTTTGCACAGATCACGGCACTGGTCCGTTGAAAGCTTTTTCAGATCAGAAGGAAGCTCAAGACCACTTAATTTAATAGGTTCTGTTCTTTTATCGTCCATTTCATTATCCTTTTACAGGAACAAGAATACCGATAATTATTCCGACAACTGCTCCGCCTAAAACTTCAAGCGGTGTATGTCCGAGGTATTCTTTCAATTCCTTTGGCTTCTCTTCATTTTCCTCGCTGGAAAGTTTTTTGTTTATTACATTCAGCACTTTTGCATGCTGACCTGCTGCATATCTGACACCCATTGCATCATAGATAACAATTGCACCAAAAATACATGTTATTCCAAATACAGTAGAAGCAGTTCCTTCGGCTTTACCGACAGAAATCAGTGTAGAGATCACCATCGCTGTATGTGAACTCGGCATTCCTCCTGCTCCTAAAAATCTCTCCATAACGACCTTATTAAATTTAACGGCATGCAAAGCAGTTTTAATGAGCTGAGCCACTGCCCATGCAAGTATACCGCTAAAAAATATTATGTTTAACATTTATGAATATCGTCCTTTTATATTTTATTCTTTTTGAAAAAGCAGGTATTATTTTTCCTCTGCATTTTCCGGATTATCTGACACGATTATTAATTTTGCTGTTTCCAGTTCTTTTTTCAGACCTGCGGAAAGTTTCATCCCTTCACTGTACAGTTCTGCAGCTTTTTCAAGTGAAATATCTCCGCTTTCAAGTTTTTTTACAATACCATCAAGTTTTTTTAAATTTGTTTCAAAAGACATATCAGCATTTCTCCGTTTCTTTTATCACTGCATCGGCTGATCCATCAGTAAACTTAATTTTAATTTCCTGATTTTTACTGATTTCTCCTACACTTTTGATTATTCTTTTGTCTTCATCATATACTACTGAATAACCTCTGCACAATACTTTCATTGGATCAAGTGCAGAAAGTTCAGACACCAGGCTTACAAATGATGATTCTTTCTGAGTGAGAATATTTATATATGATCGCTCGATCCGATCAGAATATGTGTTTACATCCGATAAATATTTTTCACAGACATTAAGAGGCGATTTTTTTAACAGTCTTGTTTCCAGATCGTTAAAATAAGCCTGCTTTCGTCGTATATCAAGTTCAAACGATGATCTTATATTGTTTTCAAGATCACATATTCTTTTTATCAGCATTTCTGCAGACGGTACTGCTCTTTCTGCTGCTGCTGAAGGTGTAGGTGCTCTCATATCTGCTGCAAAATCAGCTATTGTAAAATCAGTCTCGTGACCAACTGCACTGATAACCGGTACTGATAAATTATATATACAGTATGCAAGTTCTCTGTCGTTAAAAGCAGCAAGATCTTCATATGATCCACCGCCTCTTCCAATGATCACAACATCACACCGGTCTTTTTCAGCTCGCCTTAACCCTTCACACAGCTCTGAAGGAGCCGAATCCCCCTGCACAGCTGAATGATACACTCTAAGTTCACAAAGCGGATATCTGCGTTCAATAACACTGATTATATCATGAAGTGCAGCACCTTTTGAAGATGTGACAACACCTATCTTTTCAGGAAAATCCGGAATCTCCAGTTTATGGTTTTCATCGAAAATTCCTTCTTTAGCCAGTTCAGCTTTTAATTTTTCAAATAAATAATGCTGGTCTCCTTTTCCGTCCGGAAACATATCAGTAACATAAAGCTGATAAACTCCGTCTCGTTCATAAACGGAAACTGAACCCATTATAATAACATTCATTCCGTTTTCAGGAACAAATTTCAGCATTGAGGCATTACTCCTAAACATCACTGCCCTTATCAGACTTTCAGAATCCTTGACCGTAAAATAAAAATGACCGGCATTTTTAAAATTGGAGATCTCACCTTTTACAAGTATACCATGGATCTTTGGATCCTCCTTGATCTTAAAAGCAATATACCTGTTAAGCTGACTGACAGTTAGCGCATCGATCACAAAAGTCCCTCCTGTCTGATTTTTGCAAAAAAAGCCGTACCTGCTGCATTATCACATGAATACTCCGGAGCAGCGAAAAATGCCTCTCTGTATCGTGCTGACAATTCTTCCCGAATAATGATGTCAGACATAACACCGCCTGCAAAGCAAACCGGTTTTTCTCCATATTTTTCAAATGCTCTGTCAAGCATAGCTGCCAATGTTTCTTTTATATACGAAAGGCAGAAATTTGCTGTATCTTCACGGCTTTCTTTTTCATCAAGCATTTTTCTGCATTTGTTCTCAAGTCCTGACAAACAGCAGTTTCCATCTTTCAGTACCGGCTTCGGTTTATACTTGACGTTACTGTTCAAAGCCAGCTTTTCAAGTTCCGCACCGCATGGAAACTTTAGTCCGAGCATTAGCCCGATACGGTCAACAGCCTGACCTGCTTTCAGATCAAGAGAAGTACCTATTTCGGTAATATTTAATACATTATTTTTATCAGGCTCGCACAACAGACAGTCTGTTGTCCCTCCGCTGACATGAAATGCAATAAAATCCCGTTTCAAAAGCTCTGTTTTGCCTGCTGAATATAAAGCAGCAAGCACATGTCCTATCTGATGGGAAGTAAAGTATACAGGAATTCCGAGAACTGATGCAAGAGATACTGCAAGCCCTTCTCCGCATAAAAAACACGGCATATATGAATTATCCAGCATACGAGGTCTGACAGAAACACCTACGGCATCCAGCTTCTTCCCGTTTATTTCAAGCTTTTCTATCATTTCAGGGAGCTGCCTTGTATGATGAAATACAGCATCACTCTGTCTTAATCCAAGCTCTCCTTCTTTAACAGGAAGGAGTTTTTTCTTCTGCAGCATGCAGCCGCTTTCGCTGTCAAACAATGCTGCTGAAGTCGTATAGTTGCTTGTATCGATTCCGAGATACAAAGACATTAATTTTCCTCTTTCTTTTCTTCGGTACTTCTGACATAAGCACCCAGAACACCATTTACAAAAGAGATATCCTCTTTGTATGAATAGTTCTGTGCAAGCAGGACAGCTTCGCTTACCGCTGCATTTACAGGGATTTTATCACTGAAAAGGATCTCATAAAAAGCTATCCTTAGTATTGCAATATTGATCTTGGCTATTCTTGAAAAAGCTCTTTTCTTGCTGAATGAAGCTATTATACCATCAAGTTCATCAGATTTTGCTGCTATTCCGGTAACCATTTCCTTAACTTCATCATCAACCGGAACTTCATCAATACCTGATGCCAGTTCAAACAGTTCTTCCAGTGTATCATCTCTGAGCAAAGATTCAAATATGATCTTAAAAGCACTGTCTCTAACTTCTCTTCTTGTCATTAAAAATACTCCTTTATTGCATTATTGTGCTGATTTATCAAAGCTGACTCCGGAAACAACTACATTTACCTTAGAAACGGTGATTCCGGTCATAGCCTGAATTTCTGACTTTACTGCATTTTGAATTTTCTCTCCCGTCAAAACGGCATTGTATCCCTGCTTCAGAACAACCTCTGCATCAATTTCAATTACATCACCGATTATTCTGACTTTGACAGGTTCTTCCTTAACAAAAAGATTTTTAATAAAGCCTTCTGACGGCTTAATTTCTTCAACGCCCTTAACATCATTGATTGCTGCTGTAGCAATTGTAACCACAACATCTTCTGAAATGCGGACAAATCCGGGATTTTCTTTATTCATAAACGTTTCCTCCATATCACAGAATGATCTATACAAATTCAATCCATTATATTATAGCATTTTTTTTCTGTATATACAACAGTTTTTGCTCAAAAAAAGACACAAAATACTTAGTTTTGGGAACATAGCTTTAAAAAAAACATAAGTACCACATATATTTGTGATACTTATGCCTGAATATTCTAAAATAAAAAGATTTCTATAATCGAACATATATTATTTTGCCTGTTTCTGAAACACTGAGCGTGATTCCTTCTTCTTTTGAAACAACCTGTCTCAAACGAGCAAGATCTGCAATGTCAACTATATCATTTCCGTCTACATCTGCATTCATCTGTCTCTCGTCATTATATTTTCTATGAGTCAGAACAGTTACTGAAAGAATCGTCAGATCGGTTAAATCTACACTGCCATCCAGATTAATATCTCCCGGATAAAAACCGCCGAGCATTATAAAATCAGATTTCACTGCAACATTTTCAATGGTATTCGGATCAATAACTGTACCAAATGATGTCCTTTCATCATCTTTAGCGCTCCAGGATCTGCTGCCGCCTCCGGTCGGTGCTGCATTTTCTGACGAAGACATGGGATCATCTTTGGAAGCTGTTATCTCAGTTCCTGCTGAACCCGAAGTATTACTATAACTGTCACCCTGAGGATAACCGCCGGTATGTTGTCCGTCTGAAGACGACTTATCTGTTGTCGTATATACACTTCCTGCACGTGTTGTATCGGAAGTAGAACGACCTGTCGTTATTTTTGTCGTTTCTGTATTGGAAACAGAACAGCCTGTCGTTATTTCTGTCGTTTCTGTATCGGAAACAGGCTCCGTACATGTACTCTCACAGACTTTTATGACATTTATATCCACTTCAATAACAACATTATCATCTGTATAAGCAAAAATACTAACCTTATCTTCCGCGTTATTATCAGGAACAAATAACGACAAATAACCGTCTTTTACCACATATGTTTTTAAACAGCTTATGCTGCATCCTTCAGTTTTTATCTTTGTAATGTTATAACCTCGGGGCCACATAAATCTCCACATTGTATTAACTTCAACGTCTTGTCTTGTATTATCTGCTTCTGATTCCAAAGCCAAAGCATTCGAAGAAGATAAAAGCATACTTACGGACAGAACAGCAGCTAAAGCATTTTTTATTATCTTCATATTATTCATCTTCTTTCTTCTCTGTTTTTTCAAAGCTCTGTGTTGTTAAAAAAGTACTGATGTTTAATTAAAAAATCATTTTCCGCTATTATTATAACATCCTTAAACATTAATTGTCAATCTATGAAAACGAAATAATCTCAGCAATCAGATAATTTGAAATCAGAAATCCTTCAGGAGATAATCTCAGATTATCGTCACACAGCTTAACAAGTCCGCTCTTTATAAATTTATCTGAATTATTCAGAATTTTATCTTTGTATTCCGGATACTCGTTTAACGGTAAGCCTTCCGTCAGTCTGAGTCTCAGCATAGCCTTTTCAAAAAACGAACCCGGATTTCCTTCATTCACTATTTCATTCTGATATTCTGATGAAATGAATCCTGACAGATCTCCGGGCACTTCATACCGCTTTCCTCCAAAATATGAATGGGCAGACGGACCGATCCCGATATACTCCTCACATCTCCAGTATTTCAGATTGTGCCTGCTTTCAGAACCTTCTGCGGAAAAATTAGAAATTTCATACTGTCTGAATCCAAGATCATCAAGTTTTTTTACCATTGAAAGATACATATCCGCCGTTTCATCTTCATCAGGAACACATAAAGAAATATTGTCTGTATAATACTTCGTTCCCGGTTCTATGATCAGCATATATGCAGAAATATGCTTCGGAGACAGCTCTGACACTTTCTCACATGATATCATAAGTGAATCTTTGCTCTGATCTTTTATCCCAAGCATAAGATCAGCCGAAATATTACTGAATCCGGCTTTGTGAGCCATATCAAAAGTTTTTTCTGCATCAGCAAATGTGTGTTTTCTGCCAAGTCCTTCAAGTTCGTTATCCCATGAGGACTGAACACCTATCGACAATCTGTTTATCCCGCAGACTGTATAATCCTTCAGCTTGTCGTAATTTACAGTTTTAGGGTTTACCTCGATCGATATCTCCGGTATATCACCTGTTATTTTTTCTGAAATAACATCCATAACACTGAAAAAGAATTCTGAAGGCATAAGAGAAGGTGTTCCTCCACCGAAATAAACTGTATCAAAAACAATTTCAGGGTTTTTTTCTATATAATGTTTAAGATTTCTTATAACAGCATCCGAATAATCAGAAACAGCTTTTCTGCTGAATCCTGTTGAATAAAAGTCACAGTAAGGACATTTTACGGCACAAAACGGAACATGAATATACAGTCCGGTTTTATTCATTATAAATCCTTTCTGTTATTTATTTCAAGTTCAAACACAAATCCGTTTGCCAGCTTGCATATAAGATATCCGGCAATCAATACTATAAGACATGTTACTTTTGATACATAAAAGCAGTAACAGTTTAAAAGTATAAAAATCGCAACGGCTGCCATAAGTACTGATCTGAAAATTGTTGAATATAATCCGTGAACTGCACGTTTTCCGCATTCAGGGCAGACCTTTCCTTTTGATGCCATTCCTCCTGCTGTAAGTTTGCTCCAAAAAGAAAATGTATTTTCTTTACAGTACGGACATCTGTATTTTTTCATATAATATTCCTCACAAAAAACTATTCATCCAGCTTTAATACACTCATAAATGCTTCCTGAGGTACTTCTACAGAACCTAACTGACGCATTCTCTTCTTTCCTTCTTTTTGCTTTTCAAGAAGTTTTTTCTTTCTTGTAATATCGCCGCCGTAGCATTTTGCAAGAACGTCCTTACGAAGTGCCTTTATAGTTTCTCTGGCAATGATTTTTCCTCCGATTGCTGCCTGTACAGGTACTTCAAACAGCTGACGCGGAATATTGTCTTTTAATTTTTCAACCATTCTTCTTGCTCTTGCATATGCATTGTCTGCATGAACAATAAACGAAAGAGCATCTACTGTTTCTCCGTTTAACAAAATATCCAGCTTAACCAGTTTTGAAGGAGCATATCCTATCAGTTCATAATCGAATGATGCATAACCTCTGGTTCTTGATTTGAGTGCGTCAAAAAAGTCATACACTATTTCATTCAAAGGCAGTTCATAATGAATATTAACACGCGTATCATCCAGATAATCCATTGTTTTGAACACGCCGCGTCTGTTCTGGCAAAGCTCCATGATGTTTCCTACAAATTCAGACGGTGCAAGTATCTCTGCTTTTACCATAGGTTCTTCTGCAGACTGGATAAGAGCTGCATCAGGATAATTTGTAGGATTATCTATATATACGGTTTCACCGTTTGTAAGTGTGATTTTGAATACAACAGAAGGTGCAGTTGTTATCAGGTCAAGATTGTATTCTCTTTCCAGACGTTCCTGTATTATTTCCATATGAAGAAGTCCAAGGAAACCGCATCTGAAACCAAATCCGAGAGCTATGGAGGTTTCAGGATCAAAAGAGAGAGAAGCATCGTTTAACTGAAGCTTTTCAAGTGCTTCTCTGAGGTCTCCGTATTTTGAACCGTCAGCAGGATAAATACCTGAAAAGACCATCGGATTTACTTTTCTATAGCCCGGAAGCGGTTCATCACAAGGATCTGCGGCATTTGTTACTGTGTCGCCAACCTGTGTATCACCAATATTTTTTATCGATGCAGCTATATATCCAACCTCTCCGGCTGTAAGAACATCTTTATTTATATGATTGACTGCATCCATATAGCCGGCTTCAACAACTGTAAATTCAGCACCTGTAGCCATTAATCTGATGGTATCCCCTGTTCTTATCGTGCCCTCTTTGACTCTTATGTAAATAATAACACCTTTGTACGAATCATAATAGCTGTCAAAAATAAGAGCCTTGAATTTTGCATTTTCATCACCTTTCGGAGGCGGAACATCCTTTACGATACGTTCAAGAACTTCTTCAATATTTGTTCCCATTTTTGCAGAAATTCTCGGTGCGTCCATAGCAGGAATACCTATTATATTTTCAACCTCGGCACAGACTCTTTCAGGATCTGCAGCCGGAAGGTCGATCTTGTTTACTACCGGAACGACTTCAAGGTCATGCTCAACAGCAAGGTAAGTATTTGCAAGCGTCTGTGCCTCAATTCCCTGCGAAGCATCAACAACAAGAAGTGCACCTTCACATGCAGCAAGAGATCTTGAAACTTCATAGTTAAAATCGACATGACCGGGAGTATCTATCAGATTAAATGTATATTCCTCACCGTCATCTGCTTTGTATATAAGACGTACTGCTCGTGCTTTGATGGTAATACCTCTTTCACGTTCTATATCCATATTATCAAGAAGCTGTTCTTCCATATCACGCTGCGAAACAGTTTCTGTTTTTTCAAGAATACGGTCAGCCAGCGTTGATTTTCCATGATCTATATGTGCTATAATACAAAAATTTCTTATTTTATCGTTAGCCAAGAGAATAACCTCCGTTAATTGTATTTATTTGATTTAAAGCTCTGTGTTGTTATCTATTTAATTATATCATAGAGAAATATCAAAGTAAAGAAAAAATATCATGCAAAACTTATTCATAAGAATAATAATTTGAATTCAAAGCGCTGCTTTTAACAAGCAGCGGCGGAGATCCTCTGTGTTGCTATAATACTGATTATTCACAATAAAAGAAGACTGCACCAAAAAAGCAGAAGAACAAAGGCTTTTGTTCTCCTGCTTAAAATTAAGACTATGTTATTCAGCTATTTTGTACTCTGACGGTAATCCCGGTTTAAAAGTTTTTCCTGATGTTGATATAAGCTGGGTATCATCTGCATAAACAGTATATTCTTTTGATTTGTCAAAAGCTTCTGATGCCAGAAATGCATAACTGAACTTTTTCCTTGCTTTTACTGAAAAGACTTCATCATCGCCATTTTTTACAATAAGCTTTGTATCCTTTGCCTTTTCTCCGGTAAATTCAAAATTAAAGGCTCCGATATCTATTCCTTCAGTCAGATCTATTTTTTCATCCTTTGCTGTGATCAGAACCTGACCTCCTGTAATTGATACACCGCCCGGAGCTGTAATGCCTCTGTCTCCGCCGGCTGATACCTTGCCGCCTGATACTGTAACTGATGTCTCAGCCTGAATTGCATCTTTTCCTGATTTGATATGAACCTTTCCTCCGGATATCTCAACAGTTCCCTTGGTTGATTTAATTCCGTCGCCCTCAGCCTCAACTGTAATATCTCCATCCTTGACAGTAACTGATTTTTTACCTCTGATTCCGTCTTCCGCTTCTGTTTTTACAGTAAGTTCAGCACCGTTAATTTTCAAATCAGCTCCGCAGTGAATGCCATACTGAGTTGCAGCATCGATCTGAAGTGAACCGCTTCCTTTAATTGTAAGATCATCTTTTGCATGTACTGCTGCCTGAGTATCCTCAGATAACGCTGAATAATCTCCGTCAGTAATAAAGTTTTCAGTTCCTTCAACAAGATTGATCGAAGTATTTTTTGCATTTTCTATATACACTGCAGGTTGTGAAACACCATGGATCGTAACTCCGTTAAAGAAAATCTTAACTGTTTCAGCATCGGCAGTTTTATCCGGTACTTCAACTAATATTTCTCCGTCATCCAAAGTACCTTCAAAATAGTAAGTACCGGAAGCTGCAATTTTTACAACAGAACCGTCTGCTGTGACATTTTTTCCGCTGATCTCAATTTTGTCGTTTTTAAATGTTATATCAGCTGTATGTTCCTCAGCTGAACTGTCGGATAAAGATTCGATAATCACTCTCTTGAGCATAATAAGATCAAGAATATTGATATTATCGTTTTTATCCATATCAGCAGCGGTTTTATCAAAACTGTCCACAGCATTGTTTAACAGATAGTTTTGATATAAAACAATATCCTGAGCATTTACTACTCCGTCAGAATTTACATCACCTTTAAGAACATCTGCTGCAGAAACCGATGCCATTGATGAAACGCTCATAAGAGCAGCCAGAGCTGCTGAATAAATTTTAATGCTTCCCTTTTTCATAAAATCACCTCATAAATAAAAATATTTCTTTTCTATAATTATACAGCCGGTAAGTATCTTTGTCAACATACAGAAAATCCAAACAAAAAGGGACTGTTAAAACAGTCCCTCAGATTATTATTTTCTTTTATTTAGTTTTTCTTTTCTTTCTCCTGTCTTGCTGTCATCATCTGAAGCTGAATTATCATTTTCATCTTCGATGTCATTTTCTGTAACGCTCTCTTCTGCAAATACTTTTTTCTGATTGAACTTAATAATCGATACTATTAATGAGAGCAGAACATAGAATCCAAACAGCGCAGCCTCTGCAACAAGAATAGGCATAACAGCTTTTGAAATAACTATTGCAATTGTTCCTTTTACAGATGAACTTGCAGGAACCAGTACTTTATAAGCATTGCCAAGAGTTACTGTGTCATAATATTCTTCTGCAGTCTCATTTGTAAGTTCAGTAACTTCTTTTATTTTGGAATACAGTTTATCGAGACTGATCTGAACTTCTTCACATAATTCTTTGCTGTTGTTAGGTTCAGCTCCCTGAAGCTGAGTTACTCTTGTTTTATAATAATCTATTTTCTGAACAATACTTGAAGCATTTTTCTGTGCCTCCAGCTTTTTATTGAAGAAACCATCATACGTCTCAGACTGCTGAGTAGCACTAAGAGTATTTTCAGTTGTATCACCTGAAGAAAACATCATTATATCTCCATGTTCATATGAAGAAATAAGATCTGTGATCGTATTTAACTGATCATCATAAATTTTCTTTTCTCTTTCAAGCTCGTCAATTCTGTACTGATAATATGAAATAAGTCTGACTTTATTTTTTGTAATATTATTAACATTTATAAAAGAAGCAAGAACATCCAGATCAATTGTTTTGATGTTGTCAAGTCTTTTTGAAAGATCGGCAAATGTATATCCTGTCTTAGTGGAACGGAACACTGACGAATCATTTTTCTGTATATTGTTTATGTAGATGTTCAGAGAATCTATAGCAGTTGAATAAATATCAAGCAACTCCGAATAATCATAGTCGTCTTCATATTTTTTAAAATTCATTAATGAATCTCCGAGAGCATAGTTATAACCATATTTTTCAAAGAAATACTGTCTGTAATTTCTAAGAATACCGTTTAGGATCTTTACAGCATCATTCTGGGAAATTCCGGCTTTTGAGTAATTGAAACATACTTTATATTTTGTTGAATGATATTCGATCTGATTTAATTCTTTATATGCGGCCAATGCCTGTGAACTGCCCTGAGATATAATGCTCTCATAGCCATCCATCTTCTCTTTGATGTCCTGTGGAATTTCACCCTGTATCGTAATGTTTCTTTTTATACTTTCAAGTTTATCCATCGGTAAATCAAACTGCTCCAATGTCTGCCTGATAACTACCGGACTGACGATCTCATATTCATCAAAATCTCCGCCGTTAGGATTTTCTCCTCTTTCAATTCCATCAAAAACAAAACTGATACTTGCTTCCAGTTCTGATTCCTCTTTAACTTTCATTATTGATGAAACAGATAATACCAGCGATGCTACTACTATGGCAAGTACCAGCCAGACTGAAAAATATTTTATAAGGTATTTTAAAATATATTTTATTGATATCTGTATTTCACCTTTTTCATTTTCTTTATCATTATCTATTCTGACATTTAAATAGTGTTCTTTATCGTTTTTCATTTTTTCCTCCGTTATACTATATTTTAACCATACGCACTTATTATATCATCATAATATTCTTTTGTCAATAAAATAAAACATTGAAAAAAGCACATCCCAAAATATGAATTTTTCATATTTTAAATGTGCTTTTTATCTGTATGAACTGCTTTCTTCAACCTGTTGTATTACATATATTACGGTTTATTTTATTCCTCCGTCCCAAAAAACACGTCCAGATCCACCAGTTTCTGAATACCATCCACATGTCCTTCACTTGTGTACTGCCACATAACAAAATCTTTCGGATACTCAGGATGATTTTTGTATTCAGCCAGCCAGAGATCATATTCAGTAATTCTGTCATCATATTTATGGAACTGTTCTCTTAATAAATTCAATGATGAATAGATCATTGGCTTATAGCCTGCATCCTCAACTACCCTGCAGAATTCCAGCGCACTCTTATTAAGAGCTTCTGATGAAATATTATCAGTTCTCGCAGGAGAAGTTCCTATAGTTTCCCAGTCAAAAACCACAGGGAATGTAATATTGTAATCCCGTATATGTTCCAGCGTAAATTCAGCTTCTTCTTTTGCTTCTTCAGGAGTCAGAGCCTGGGAGAAAAAATACACTCCGACTTTTACACCTGCATCAACTGCCTCCGTAATATTCTTTTCAAAATACTCATCCTGATGAATATCTCCTGACTCATATCCTCTGTAGCCGACACGTATTATTGCAAAATCAATTCCTGCTGCTTTAACCCTGGGCCAGTCAATATTTTTCTGAGCATATGACACATCTATGCCCATCATTGACTTAAGATTACCTTCATCATCGTAATAATATTTATATTCACCACTGTTTTCAAAATTATCGGGATCATAAGGACCGGGATATTCTTCCACAGTAAAACTGATATCTTCAAATTCTGTTACTCTCATCGGTTCTGTTATCGTTGATTCCTTAAGACAGATTATACATATCGTTACTATCACCGGCAAAATTAATATCACACTAATTATTGCTATAATTAATATTTTTCCTTTAGTACTTAAATTTCTGAATGTTTCTGTAATTTTTATCATTTATACCTCTGCTCTGTTTCATTGTTTATAACTTTTTGTTTCAGTCTGATAAGATCAAATATATCGATCTTATCATCAGAATTAATATCAGCATTATCGATCTGCTCTGTTTTTTTCAGCATATATTTTTTTATTTCTGAAAAATCCGCAAAATCCAGTACTCCGTTGGTATCCACATCACCTGATGAACAAATGACCCGTACTGTAAACTCACATGAAACACTCTGATAATCAATTCTGATTATACTGTTTCCCGGAGTAACTGTATTTCCGGAACATCCATAGTCATCTACATACATTTCTGTTCCGTCAGAGTAAATCGCTACTATTGTCATTCCTGAATCATCAAAAAGTTCACCGGCCATATAGACCAGCTTGTCCGGCAGCTTCTGAACTCTGATACCCATCAGTTTTCCTTTTGGTGTACTTTCAGGAAAAATCTTTTCTGCAAAGTTCAATACACACCAGCCGGGCTTGTTATTGTGATTGGTCCTTCCCCAAATATAGCCGTCAGCTTCATTTTTTTCATATACAGTAATTATATCATTGAACTCCAGCAAGCCTGTTATTTCTGCTGATAATCCCGGTTTAAGCCGTAAGTTAACTCCGTTTGATGACGTTATCCGCCATTTTTCTTCTATATCATCATCGTTTTTTTCTTCAACAGCCACTTCTCCGCTTAAGTGTTCCGCATAATCAAGCACAGCCCATCCTGATTTCCCGTCATAAACAGTCTTTCCCCATGTGAATCCTTCATTCTCTTTTTTTTCTGTTACTGACACTATATACTTGTACGGAATTACACTAATTATTTCAGATGATGTACTTGAATCACTTCTTAACCTTACTCCGGTAGCAGATGTTATACGCCATTTTTCCAATGTTTTGCTTTCAGCATTATAATCGTGGTCCGATAAAAACAGCTCTGCTTCTTTTGCTCTTCTTCTGACAAGTCCGTCCAGTACCTGTCCGCCGGCCTTGCACCATAGTCCAAAAGCATCTTTTATTTCCTCAGCTGAATAATTGGAAATTCCGTTTATAAGATAATCCCTGATCGTGACCTGTGAATCATAGCTCCAGACATCTCCGAGATTATAAGTGAAGCTGACAAGCGCATCATATTGATTCTGAGTTATGTCAATGCTGTATTTTGAAATAAATCTGTTGACATATCCTTCATAACGAAGAACGACATTACGAAGAAGCCTGTCTGCCTCAGCTTCGGTAATCCCGTCAGGATATGCATCCTTGTCAACTCCTGTACCATATCCTATGGACCACTGTGAATAATCCCACTGTGCATACTGAAGAAATCCTTCAAATTCCTTTATCAGAGACAATCCGTTTTCACTGATGCTCATCTGTGCTGCACACACTGTACTCTGCGTATTTAACAGTTCCTGCTCCCCATAACAGAACTGTGATGACAGTATTATTAATGATACTCCAAATGCTGTTATCTTATTCATTATTTCATCCCCATATTTTTATAATATCTGCAAATGCTTTTTAATGAACATTTATCACATTTCGGGCTTCGTGCTGAACATATGTCCCTGCCGAAAAGAACCAGTCTGTGACAAAGATCATTCCCCTCAAAAGGCTTTACGACATCTCTGAGATCCTTTTCCACCTTCAAAGGATCCTTGCTGTCTGTAAGACCTATTCTTCCTGTTATTCTGATACAATGCGTATCTGCAACGACTGCAGGCTTCCCATAGATATCCCCCACTATGAGATTTGCTGTTTTTCTGCCTACCCCCGGCAGAAGAACAAGCTCTTCAATCGTATCCGGCAGAACACCTGAATACTTATTCAGAAGAATTATTGCTGTATCTTTGATATTCTGCGATTTCGTCCTGAAAAATCCACAAGGACGAATTATTTTTTCCAGTTCACTTACATCCGCTTCTGCAAACTGTTCAAGCGATGTATATTTTTCAAAAAGCTCTTTTGTAACTATATTTACTCTGGCATCTGTACACTGTGCAGACAGTCTGACTGCAAAAAGAAGCTCGTAGGGTTTAGAATAAATCAGTGAACATAAGGCTTCCGGGTAGAGCTTCTTAAGCTCCTCACAAAGGATCTCTGCCTTTTGCTTTTTGTTCATAAAAATCCATTGCCTCCATTAATGCTATTATGTCCTGAGGATCATCGAGTCTTCTTACTGCTTCTGCAAAATTAAGTGAAAAACATCTGTCAATATCACTAACTGATCTCTCCCTCAGACTTTCTTTAAATTCTGAAAGAAAACTTACAGTTTTTCTAAGTTTTCCGGATTCTGAAAAATATCTGTATTCAGTTCTGAACCCATCAAACACATCACCGGCCATTCCTGTTAGTTTTTTTGCTGCTGATAATGCTGTACCCTGTTCATTTTCTTCAAAGGAAACCGCTCCTCCGGGGAAACAGGTTCTTCCGTTCAGCGTATTTTCTATTAAAAGAAACTTTTTTTCACCGTTTACATATTTGAACATGATCATCTGACAGATCTCCTCCATCAGAAATTCATAATCGGATTCATGCTTTTTTTCAAAAAAACTCAGACATTCTTTTATTTCAGGACCGAAATATTCATTTTTTATTTCACTTGCCACAAATAAAAGCTCACCGTCATCTTTTCTTTTTAAAATGCTGATGACTTTTCCCTTAAAGCGTTCCTTAGCTATAGAATCACCTATAATATATACGGTATGTTTGTTATCTGACGGCTCTTTTTCAAAATATCCCAGACTTACAAAATATGATCTGTTATTTCGTCTGATATTTCGTGAACCAAGTTTTTTATCAACTATGATATCTGTTATTCTGCCGAGAATTGTTTTGTTTCCGGAAAAAACAAATGTACTCACAGCACACGACCTTTCTGTATGTACAAGAGTAAAAATCAAAAATCGCCTATGGCATATATATATTTTATCATATTTTGACTATTTTATCAACTTTGACAATGTTTTCACATTTTGTATAAAAAAACAGCCTGTATTTTATTACAAGCTGCTTTTATCATTATTTGCAAAGTTCATTAACTATTCCGCTTATTACTTTTCCATCAGCTTTTCCGCTGAGCTCAGCCATTACGGTTTTCATTATCATTCCTTTGTTTTTGGAAGCGATAAGATCAGCACATTTTTCATTAATAAATGCTTTTATCTCATCTTCACTCATCAGTTTTGGTGCATATTCATTTATTACATTTACCTTGAACTGATACTCTTCCTTAAGCTCAGGACGGCTGTCAGGACAGGTGTTAAGCTGTTCCATAGCTGACTTAAGTTCCTTTAAAATAACCTTATCCACCATATCATCCGGAATCTCTTCTCTTACACCGTTATCAATGGCAACTTTCTTTACTGCAGCTATAAGTCCGGAAATTACTTCTTTTCTTTCTTTTTCCTTAGCCTTCATTGCTGCTATCATATCTTTCTGAAGTGTTTTAAATTCCATTTACAGATCTCTCCTTTTTCAAATGTTTAAAAGCCGCCTTTTTTAATAAGGCGGCTTTTATTATAAAACTAAATATACTGTTTAGTTATCAGTGATTGTTGATAGTTCTCTTTACATATGTTGTATGTAAAATTTCATGAGCTTTATGGCTGCCCGGTTTTTCAAGGAATTCATCATAGAGCTTCTTAACTGATGCATTTTCATGTGACATTCTTACTGTGCTGTTTGCATCATAATCATAAAGAGCCTTAGCTCTGAGAGCTCTGAGATCCTGGAAGTTTCTAACTACTGCAGGCTGCTGTGGCTGTCCGCCGCCGTTTACGCAGCCGCCGGGACATCCCATGATTTCGATGAACTGGTAATCAGCTTCGCCGTTCTTAACCTTGTTAAGAAGTTCTCTTGCATTGCCGAGACCGCTTGCAACTGCAACCTTAAGAGTTGTGCCTGCAACATCGTATGTAGCTTCCTTGATTCCTTCAACGCCACGAACTTCCTTGAAGTCAACTGATGCAGGAGCCTTGCCTGTAACAGTAGCAACTGCTGTTCTGAGGGCAGCTTCCATAACACCGCCTGTAGCACCGAAGATAACTGCAGCACCTGTTGATTCACCAAGCGGATCATCAAACTGACCGTCAGCAAGACCTAAGAAGTTGATTCCAGCCTTCTTGATCATTCTTGCAAGTTCTCTTGTTGTAAGAGCGATATCTACATCAGGAACACCTGCTGCATTCTGATTGTCACGGCCGATTTCAAATTTCTTAGCTGTACATGGCATTACACTTACCATAACAATGTTCTTTGGATCTATACCCATCTTCTGAGCGAAGTAAGTCTTTGTGATTGCACCGAACATCTGCTGTGGTGACTTGCAGCTTGAAAGGTTTTCTGTCATATCAGGGAAGTAGTGTTCACAGTACTTGATCCAGCCAGGTGAACATGAAGTGATAAGCGGGAGCTTACCGCCGTTCTTAAGTCTGTCAAGTAATTCTGTAGCTTCTTCCATGATTGTAAGGTCAGCAGCGAAGTCTGTATCAAATACCTTGTCAAAACCAAGTGTCTTGAGAGCTGTAACCATTTTGCCCTGAACACCTGTTCCGATAGGAAGACCGAATTCTTCACCAAGAGCTGCTCTTACAGCAGGAGCTGTCTGAACAACAACATACTTTTCAGGATCTGCAATTGCTGCAAATACTTCATCTGTGTTATCCTTTTCTGAGATAGCACCTGTAGGACATACTGCAATACACTGACCGCATGATACACAGCTTGTTTCACCAAGACCGAGTTCAAATGCGCTTGTGATCTCTGTAGCGAAACCACGTTCATTTGCACCGATTACGCCGATGCCCTGTACCTTTGAGCAAACTGCTGTACAGCGTCTGCAAAGGATACATTTGTTATTGTCACGGTACATATGAGCAGCACTGTTGTCGATCTCATAGTTGTTTTTAACACCGTCAAAATATCCTTCATCTTCAACACCGAGGTCACGAGCGAGCTTCTGAAGTTCGCAGTTACCGCTTCTTACGCATGAGAGACATTTTCTTTCATGTGTTGAAAGGATGAGCTGAAGAGTTTTCTTTCTTGAATCAAGAACCTTAGGAGTATTTGTAAATACTTCCATGCCTTCTGAAACAGGATATACACATGCTGCACAGAGGCTTCTTGCGCCCTTAACTTCAACAACGCACATACGGCATGCACCGATCTCGTTGATATCTTTCAAGAAGCAGAGAGTAGGGATTTCGATATTAGCCATATGAGCAGCTTCAAGAATAGTTGTACCTGCAGGTACAGTAACATCTATACCATTAATTTTAAGATTTACGTTTTCCATCTATGCTTCCTCCATTATTTCTTTTCAATTGCCTTGAGCTTACATGAAGCAATACAAGCACCGCACTTAACGCACTTTGTTGTGTCGATTGCCATTGCAGCAAGTTTCTTGCCCGGAGCAATGTAATCTGTTCTTGAGATTGCTGATGCAGGACACTGCTTAGCACAGAGACCGCAGCCTACGCACTTATCCTTGTTGATTTCAAAATGGAGAAGGTCTTTACATACGCCTGCAGGACATTTCTTGTCAACAACGTGAGCTTCATATTCATGTCTGAAGTAACGAAGTGTAGAAAGAACAGGGTTTGGAGCTGTCTGTCCTAGACCGCAGAGAGCGTTAGCCTTGATATAAGCACTGAGTTCTTCGAGTCTGTCGAGGTCTTCAAGTGTTCCCTGACCCTTTGTGATCTTGTCAAGGATCTCATACATACGCTTTGTACCGATACGGCATGGTGTACATTTACCGCATGATTCATCAACTGTGAATTCAAGGAAGAACTTAGCGATATCAACCATACAGTTATCTTCGTCCATAACGATAAGTCCGCCTGAACCCATCATTGAACCGATAGCGATGAGGTTATCATAGTCGATCGGAACGTCAAAGTGTTCTGCAGGGATACATCCGCCTGAAGGACCACCTGTCTGTGCAGCCTTGAACTTCTTGCCGTTAGGAATGCCGCCGCCGATTTCTTCAACAACTTCACGGAGTGTTGTTCCCATAGGAACTTCAACAAGACCTGTGTTGTGGATCTTACCGCCGAGAGCGAATACCTTTGTACCCTTTGATTTTTCTGTACCCATTGAAGCAAACCATTCAGCACCGTTTAAGATGATCTGAGGAATGTTTGCATATGTTTCAACGTTATTAAGGATTGTTGGTTTCTGGAAAAGACCTTTTTCTGCAGGGAACGGAGGACGTGGTCTTGGTTCACCTCTGTGACCTTCGATAGAAGTCATAAGAGCTGTTTCTTCACCACAAACGAATGCACCTGCACCGAGTCTTAAGTCAATGTCAAAGTTGAAGCCTGTTCCGAAGATATCCTTGCCTAAGAGACCGTATTCACGAGCCTGCTTGATAGCAATGTTAAGACGTTCAACAGCGATCGGGTATTCAGCACGAACGTAGATATAACCCTGATCAGCACCGATTGCATAACCTGCGATAGCCATAGCTTCGAGAACTACGTGCGGGTCACCTTCGAGAACTGAACGGTCCATAAATGCACCCGGGTCACCTTCGTCAGCGTTACAGCAAACAAACTTCTGACCTTCCTTAACGAGATCCTTGGCAAGTTTCCATTTACGTCCTGTTGGGAATCCGCCGCCGCCTCTTCCGCGGAGACCGGAATCGAGGATTGTCTGGATAACAGCGTCACGGTCCATCTCTGTAAGAGCCTTTGCAAGAGCTGAATAACCGTCTCTTCCGATGTATTCTTCAATGTTTTCAGGGCTGATAACACCGCAGTTTCTGAGAGCAACACGATGCTGCTTCTTGTAGAACTGTGTTTCCTTAAGTGACTTGATAGTGTCATTTTCAACAGTTTCCTGATAGAGATATTTTTTAACTACATTGCCTTTTACAAGGTGTTCAGAAACGATTTCCGGAATATATTCTGCTTTTACCATTGAGTAGAAGCTTCCTTCCGGATATACGATCATGATCGGACCTAAAGCACAGAGACCAAAACAACCTGTCTTGATAACTTCAACTTTTTCTGAAAGTCCGTTCTTTTCTATTTCACTTCTGAGTGTATTTTCTATTTCCTGACTGCCTGATGAAGTACAGCCTGTACCGCCGCAGATAAGTACGTGCTTTTCAAACTTGCTGTCAGCGTTTGTGCTGTCAACACGAAGATTTACGTCCTTCTGCACTCTTTCTTTTATTGCTCTTAATTCCTCAAGAGTAGTTTTCATATAGCCTTTCCTCCTCGTATATTCAGAACTTAATCTTTGTATTTGTTAAGTATTTCGTCTATTTCATCAACTGTAAGACGTCCGTATACATCTTCGTTTACTGTAAGAACAGGAGCAAGACCACATGCACCTATGCAGCGGCATGCTGTAAGTGAAAACTTACCGTCAGGTGTACATTCTCCGGCTTTGATTCCGAGTTTTTCCTGGAGCTTTTCAAATACATCTCCTGAACCTTTTACATAACATGCTGTTCCAAGACATACTGAGATCTCATATTTTCCCTTCGGGAAAAGTGAGAACTGAGCATAGAAGGTTGCAACACCGTATACTTCTTCAAGCGGAATACCCATTTCATCAGAGATCATTGTCTGAACTTCGATCGGGAGATATCCGTATATTTCCTGTGCCTTCTGCATTACAGGCATTAAAGCGCCCTTTTCACCTTTTTTAGCAGCAATTACTTCTAAGAGTTCTGCTTTCTGTTCTGCAGTTCCTTTAAATGGAACTGTTGATATTTTTGAACTCATTAAATTGAACCTCCTTGAAAAATTTTGTTTTTCATTAAGCAGTCTTTCTGCTTTTGGACAGATGATGTTAGTCAAACTTTTCACACGTAACAATAATAGAAAAAGCCATCAAAAATTACATTTTTCCGCAGTTACGAACAAAAAAATCATTCGCATACACACCATACGATAAAATTATATCATAATCCCCCCAAAAAATCTACACAAAATATTTACCAACAAATATTTATAATATTGTACACAATAAACAGTTTATGGCATTACATAGTCTTTTTCCTTTGAAAATGTTCTCTTATCAGACAAATAATGATTGTTGTCACCGCTGTATATATTTTTATGCATAAAAATATAGCTGACATACCATAATAAAACGGTATGTCAGCTATATAAAAATCAAGTATTATTTAATTCTGATATTTTTATCTGCCTGAGCAAATGCATTTCTCAGTTCTTCGATCATCGGGATCAGAGGTTTTAAAACTTCACTTTTCTTGCCGACATTCGCCTTGACAAGAGTCCTGATAAAATAATCATAAAGCATATGCAGATTTGTCGATATCTCATATTTGTAATCAAGAATACCGTCAAGATAATGAATTATTCTCTGAGTCTTTTTTATAAGCTTTTCACACTCTTCGGGTTTCTTTTCTTCATCGATATAGTAAACCGCAAAGTTTAATGATTTGATACATTCATCATAAAGAACAAGTAACAGTTCCCCTGAGGTCATTGTCAGTATTGACTGCTCTTTATAGTTCTGATAAGGATTTGAAGATGCCATTATATCTTCTCCTTTCGATTAATTAATAGTGTTTTCTTTATCACATCATCATTCCGCTCAGCCAGCTCGATGTGGAATTCATCTTCGACAGAGCTTCCTCCATCGCATTGAATTGTTTCCAGTATCTGGTTTTCTGCCTGTCATACTGTGCTTTCAGTGTAGTGATCTGGTTCTGATAGCTCTGTATGTTTTTATACATTGTACTATTCTTCTCACTGGGTTTTCCTGCAATACCTGCGATCGTAACAAGTTTTCCGGGAGAGCCTGATGAAGTGCTTGCTGTTTTTTTACATACATCCTGAAGTTTGTCAACAACTTTTCCGCTTCCTGCAAACAGTTCTTTTACTGTTTCTATATCATTGGTGACAGCATCTGTAAGTTTGTCTTTATCGATTATCAGTTTTCCGTAATCCTTCCAGTCAGAGCTTGATTCGATTCCTATATCTGAAAGGAATTTTCCTCCTGCCTCTGTGCTGAACAATACTTTTCTCATCTCAAGAAGATAATTTTCTATGTCACCGTCATTGCCAAGAAGACCGGTTTTTGATTTCTTGTTCCATTTTTCAATTTCATCATCGGTCATTTCTTTTTCCTGTGCTTTGGTAAGAGGTGCATATTTTTTGTATTCTTCTTTTTCATGAGTCTTGGTGTTCAGACTATCTATAAGCTTGTTATACTCTTCCACAAAGCTTACTATTGTGTCAAGAGCCTTTTCAGTATCCTGTGAGGTTTCTATTGTAACTGACCCGTTTGTCACACTTTTCAGAGTAAGATTTACTCCGTTATACTTCATGTTGTTATCACCGTATGTGATATCTTCTCCGTCTATATTAACTATTGCATCTGTTCCTTTTTCTGAGATATCAGCTCCGCCGAACAGCGCTTTCAGCTTCTGATTATCCGTATGGAACTCGATCACGGAATTTTCACCGACATTCTGACCCTGAAGCGTAATCTTGTCATTCAATGAATTATATACCATTGAAACGCCGGCTGAACTTTTGTTTACAGTGTTTATCATAGTCGAAAGTGTATCATCCGCATTAAAAGTAAACTCTTTTCCGTTCAGAGTAAAGCTTACTGTATCATCACTTCCGCCGTCCCCGAAAATATCGGAAAGTTTATCTGACATTGTAAATCTGTTGGATAATTTGCTTTCATCAGATCCTGTCAGAGATTTAAGTGCACCACCTGAAAACGATACTGTAAAGCCTGTTCCGACATTTACTTTTCCGTCCTCGCCTATACTGATCCCTGCACCAAAAGCATCATAGAGTTTCTCATTAAATGATTCTCTGGTTTCATCAGCATCTATTGTAATTTTTCCGTTTACCCCGTTATTATTTATCGTCAGTTCTTTCGGGAATTCATCATCTGCTCCGTCAGATGCCGGAGGGAAAGTAAATGTTATATCCTTAAGTCCGCTCAAAGTACCGCTTGATGTACATTTTGCTGCAGTTGCAAGCTGTTTGACTTCAACTTCAAAACTGCCGGGAACTGCTTCAGAAGAAGAAGTAACTTTAACAGCTGAAGAAGATGAAGTTGTATTGAACGCTTTGAAATTTGAAGAAAGAGCAAGCGACTTCTCACCTGCTGCAGACAAAAATTTATCACTGAAATCATTTATCTGCGTAATAACATTTCTGTATTCTTCCTGTCTCATTTCAGTAACTTTGATCAAGGATTCCTGTTTGTCGATCTTATTTTGAGTGGGCGCAAGCATTGCCTTTACAAGGCCTTCCGTATCCATTCCTGATGCCAGACCGGAAACGCCCTTATTGCTGTAGGCTTCATTTGTATATGAATTGTCACTTGAAGAAGTAGAATTTACATTCATTTATGATCACCCCTGAAATTGGTAAAATAGATTAAAAGGTTCCTATAATATTAATCGTCATTTTCCTCAAAAATTCAATAGTTTTGCAGTTTTTTTTACTCAAAATATCGTTTTTTCAACAATGTCCAATTTATATTTTTTTCATTATTTCAAATTTTTTTTCCTTTTCTTGTCAGATAAACCGAATCCCTGTCTTCTTTAAAATAATACTTCGATGCATTTGCACCCTGACTCTGATTATTTTCTTTTATCATTGACAGCGTTTCTTCTTTTTTTATTTCAATTCTGTCTCTGACAACAGGGATAATATCCGTTATTCTGACATTAACTGCATTTACAGACTGTCTGAGCATAAATATCTCTTCTGTTTCCTTATCAATATCACAGTGTTTCGCTTTCGGATCGGCAGCTTTTTTTATCATCCCGGTTTCATCCTCATCGCAGTTGGAACTAATTTTTTTCAGACATTCATCAGAGTTTTTCCTTAAGGAAAATATTTGGTTATCTATCTCTTCGATTTCATCAGAAGAACAGATAAGCATCCGGCCATAAAGCTCTTCAATTTCAAGAAGATTTTTTTCAAGCAATTTCATATTTTCTGCTGTATTTTGAACATTTTCACTAAAATTCATAAAAATTCATCTCCAATTCTATTTTAATATTTTACTTTTTAAAAAAATATGTTATAATATATATATGATTATTTGGGGGGGAAAATAAAAATGTTTCCGGTTAAATGCAAGGCAATTTTAAAAACTACGGACGATGAGATACTTGAGCTTGGTTTCGCTTCATATTCTGCTGAAAACCAGTCCATTGATTTTACTGCCTCATTTGTGCCGATCATGCAGATGGACACGGATGTTAAGGTTGTATGCACCGAAAATTCAAAAACAACACATGTCTTTTTTGGAAAAGTATATCTTTCATCGCAAAAGCTGCTCAGAGTTGTTTCACTAAAATGTGTTTTTCTGAAAGGCGCAGAAAAATCAATAGCTTCAAACATTCCTTTTGAAGGTCAGATCCTTCTTCCTGTATTAAGAAAAAAGCTGTTCAGCAAAGTTACATATGAATGGCAGCTATGTACCATAAACGCTATTTCAATACGCGGAGTTGCAATAGAATGTCCTGAAATACTTCCGGAGTATTCTGAAAAAATCAAAATCAGAATTTTTGAGCCTGTTTTTTCCAAACCTACAGAACTCAGTCTGAATTCAGTCCAGAAAGGTCTTATGTTCGGAAACAAGACCAAATACAAATATAAAATAGGAAAGCTCAGCAATCATACTGAAGCTGAGCTCTGTGAATATATTAAAAAATCAAATTTAGCGCTGCTCGGAAGCATCGAACTTATCGATGAAAGTGAATTATACTGATTTTCCGAACTTGCCAAGCATATTTTTTAAAGCGTCAGGTGATACAGCATCTGATGCTTTTTTATTGCTTTCAATAGTCTGACGAAGTTCACTTCTCAGTACTTTAACGTTTTTCGGAGCTTCCACCCCAAGTTTGACTTTATCCCCGCTAACTTCAACAATCTTAATCTCAATATCATCATTAATACAAAGTGTTTCCCCCACTTTTCTTGATAATATAAGCATTATTTACCATCCTCCTTTATGTTTTCAAAAAGCTTATATTTCATGCTGAAGTTATCTTCTGATATCATCTGTGCGGCTCTTCTTTCATCCAGATTTACTATAACCGGACTTTTCAGATTAACCGTTGACTGTGAAAAGTCATTTGAAACGACCATTACAAGCCACATCTCATATGTACCCTTACCTATGAGATCGGAGATATTTTCGCTGAATTTCGGATCATATTCAGTTTCAAGAAGACCGGGATTTGCCAGAACAAAGCACAGTTCAGGATCCTCTGCTGACTGAAGCCAGATAAATGAACCATCCATTGACTCATCCATCATAAACAGATACTTTGTTCTATTTTCAAACCCAAACATAGGCTGATCAAATGTAATCAAATCTTTTTCTTCAGCTTCTACTTTCCCAAAATATTTAGTATCATATTTCATAATAGCCTCCCAAATTTCCCCATTCATATTATCTGAATTTGTATTTCAAATTTTAAAAATATTAAAACGGGGGTGCAAATACAACACCCCCATGTATCAGTTAAAGTCTCATTTTTTTTATTCTTCCGGTTCCTCATATTCGGGATCGGAACTCTTGGGAAAATAATTAAATCCTCCCACATATTCGATATCGACATCCGCCATTTCTTCTATCTCAAATGATATCTTTCCGGGAACAAATTTTTTGACTTCATTATCATTTTCAGGTTCCCAGGAATCATCAGGAACAGCTTTTTTCAGTTTCTGAACATTTGAATCGATCGAAGAACAGTTCATTCTGCTTACACTGCTTTCTGAAACTGTTTTTTGTTCACAGTCAGCAAACATTTTCTGCTGTCCGTAACGGAATTTAATATCATATACCCCTGAATTAGCACCGCTTTCTGTTCTGGAAATTGGTTTGTCTTTTCTTAAATTATTGTAATTTGTTTTTTGCGTTTGATAATCTGAATATTGCGTGTCCAAAGTGTTTTTATTGTGTTCATTTGAAGGTCTTCCTCCTGCTTCTGTCTTCTGAACAGTTTTAACGCTGCTCAGATCAGGAACAGATGGCGCTTTTTCTTCCTCAAAAGAAGCCTTCTCAGAAACAACTTTGATTTTGATCGGAGTAGTTGTAATTTTCAACAGCTGCATAAAAACACCCCCCAGCTTTGCTGAAATCAGGTTTTTATACTATATAATCCATAAGCGATTTTGGAATAACGCTGCTTCCGAACTGAAGTGTAAGATTCATTGCATAATCATACTGCTGATAATACATGATCTCTGTGGCATCATCAATTCCTTCAGTGTCCTGCTGCATCTTGTGAAGTGAAATATTATCATTTTCAAGCCTCTGTGTAGTGGCATCAAGGAACTGACATCTGGTTCCGATTATTGATACTTCTGACATCATCTGATCCATCCTGGTATTCATATGACCGCGAAGTGCATCGAGCTTATCCAGATCACCTGCTTTATAGGCATTCTGCATCTCAGTCAAAATATCAACAATATTATTTGATACACCCGTATAAGTGATCTCATTGCCTTCCGAGTCCGTATATTTAACATCTGTTGTTCCATAACCAAGAGTACTGAGACCGGAAACCGATACTTTATATGCAGTCTGCGGATCGATCTGACCGTTAGTGACTTTTATGTCCAGTCCGATATCAATGAATGAATCTTCACTGTAAGGAACCTTGGTAAGTGTTCCGCCGACGTCATATTTATATTTTCCACTGTCGTTTACAACCGAATCCACACGGACTCCCTGATACAGAAGCTTTCCGTCATCGTCAAATGAAAACGGCTGTTTTTCAATATTTGAACCGCCAAGAATATATTTATCATTATATTTGCTGTTTGCAAGATCAGCGATCGACTCTTTTGAATTTTCAAATATTGAATCAAAAATTACATCACTGCCTTCAGGATTTGTACCATTCAACGCTTTCATAACCTCACCCTGAACAGTTATAAGAACATCATTTATTGCCTTCAGATTATCTTCTGCAACGGTAAGCTGTTCATAAGCAGTATTGATATTTTCTGTCATCTGTTCATTTTTATACAGCTTTGATCTGATGCTTATAGCATTAAGACCTGCAGATACATGATCAGACACTCTTTCAAAATCTCTTCCGGTCTGGATCTTTTCCATCTGCTTGTTTTTGTTGTTTGTTGCCCTGGTCAGATTTTTAAGATACGTTCTGTTTGTAACGCTCTGAGTTATTCTCGTTGACATTGATACCACCCCAAACTTATCCTGTCTTTATCTATATAAAAAATTTAACCCAATGCTCCTACCTGATTTACTATAACATCCAGCATTTCATCAAACGTTGTCATTATTTTGGCAGCGGCCTGAAATGCTCTGTTATATGTCAGCATGCTGACAGTTTCGTCTGTCTCACTGACTCCCATAACATTCTCCCTGAAATTCTGAAGCTCATCAGATATCTGTTCTGTGGCTTCATATTTATAATTGGCATAAAATTTATCCCCGCCAATTTTTCCGGTATATTCCGTAATGAAATCGGAAAAAGTACCTTTGTACGTCTCTACTCCATTAATAAATGTTTGCTGGTTAGTTGACAGCTTTCCTATAAGTTCAAGGAAATATGTGCTGTCACAACTGTTCCTGTCATAATAAATATATGAAGGATCTGCATTAAAATCATCCGAAAGTGTAATATTTGAAGCACTGACTTTTCTTTCAGGATAAACCTTTCTTTCACCATTTTCAACCGAACACTGTCCGACAAGCTTTTTATACGATGTAACATTTCCTTCTGCATCAAACGAAGCAGGAAGTGTATTGTTAAGTACATCGGCAAGCTTAATGGCAAATGTATCAAGACAATCCTGATAATACCTGTATCCTCTTACTGTACTTTCATCAGAACTCGAAATATTGTTTCCTCGGCCGTTAATAATTTCTGATGATGCTTTTAATATCCCGTCCTGTAATACCGCATTCTCAGAATTGGTCTTCCATTTAACCGAAACGGTACCGTCCGTGTTTTCCTGATACATAAATTTGTCTGCTTTGACCCCTGAGACACATTCATGATCATTAAAATAAACATTTATCGTACCGTCCTTGTTGCTCTCGGCTTTAACTTTACCAAATGCGGAAAGTTCGTCGAGAAGGACATTTCTTTTATCAATCAGTTCATTAGGTCCGTATTGTTCTGTATATCCGTTTGTAATAATAATTTCTTTAATATTCTTATTTAATTCTGCAATGTCTTCCAATATGGTGTTTGCGTCGTTTACTTCGATTTCCAGTTCATTTTTATATGCTTCACATGACTCAGTCAGCTGATTTGAAACACGATTCAGAAGGCCGGTCATATTGTTTACTGATTCCTGGAAAACAGCTGCATCTCCCGCAATATTAACATTGGTTACGATATCTTCAAGAGATTTATACATCTGCTCTATTCCCCAGCCAAGACCATATCCGTTTCCGTCTATGCCCTCGTCAAGCTCAGATAATATTTTTTCTATCTCCCCTAGCATATCGTTGCTTTTACCGTAATATGATGTTTCAGAATATGAATTTCTGAATGAAATATCCGCTCTCTCATCTCTTACCTGAGATACTCCCTCTACAGTTGCTCCCATTCCTGTATAGTTGAGCGAATTTACACTAAGTCTGTTTTTGTAGGCATACACATCGATAGCAACCTGGTCCGCTCTCTGCCTTGTATATCCTTCAGATGCTATATTTGCAAGATTGTGCCCTACAATGTCAAGAGCCTTCTGACTAGTATAAAGTGCTGATCTTGAAGACTCAAACCCCATAAATGTCGGTCTCATAATATAAATCCCTCCGATCTCAGACTTCCCTGTTAAACAAATTCTTTCCGGAAAGTTTCATTTCCGGCAAAGTTCCCTCTTTGTTATAACAAGCCGGATCAGATATCCCATCATAATCAAGCATTCCCAGTGCTCTCATGTTTTCCCTCACTATTTCAAGAGATTTTCGGTTAAACTCCCTCGTTTTCATAACCGCATCCCTGAAACTGTAGAATAAATCCTCAAGTTCTTCACGGCATTCACCATTTTCCGATTCGACAATTGCCCTGAATGTTTTTCCCTCTAATCCTAATTTCTTCTGAAGCTCTATTCTCTTTTGTTCATACTGTTCCACTTTCATAATAAATACCTGATAATCTGATAAAATCATATTTATCTTTTCAAGGTTATAGGACGCAAGTGCATCTGTCTTGTCTTTTTCATTGTCTGATACTGAATAATAAAAATCTGTATATTGTTCCATAAAATCATAAAATTCATCGTATCCGTCCATAACCTCACCCCATCTCAGTCACAGAATATTTACTCAAATTTGACAGGAACAGTTCCAAGCAGAACAAATTTTTAAAACCATTCCTGTATATTCTTTAAGTTTACCCTCAAAAAGCTATACGATCAAGTATAGCATCTGCTACATCGTCTGCAGAAACATTGTATGTTCCGGCAGCAATTTGTGCTTTTAATGAATTTATTTTTTCCTGTGAAGCCGAACCGCTAACTTCTGAAGCAATTGTTTTAGTACTGCGGCTGATCTCAGCAAATGATGCAGCTTCAGGGCTTATAGAAACCTTATCGTGCTTAGCACTGAGTTTTCCTGCAGGTTTGCTAAACTCATTTTCCTTTACAGGCTGTGAGCTTATTTCCTGTGCTTTCAAATAACCGCTGCAAGCATTTAAATTAATATTCATAAAAACAACTCCTTTCCTTCAGCATTCCCAAATATAAATCATCAGTAAATAATCCCTCTGTTTTATATATCGTCAGTACATTTTTTTATTAAATACTTTTATCAATAAAAAATTTTATTAATATGTTTGAAAAAAATAAAATATTATATGCAATTTAAATATTGAAATAGCTGTTATTATTTGATATAATAATTAATATTATTAATATTTGATGAGGTAATATAAAATGGCAAGAATAATATCGGTTATCACACAAAAAGGCGGTGTAGGAAAAACAACTACTGTAAATGCACTTGCCGCTGCATTACATAAAACAGGACGACGTGTCCTTATTATAGATATGGATCCGCAGGGAAATCTTTCATTCAGTGTCGGTGCAGAAACTGAAGAGGTTAATACTATATATAATGCAATGAAAAAAGAAGCATCATCTCTCGATTGTATTCAGAGATGCAGCGTTGCCGATATTATTCCGTCAGATATTCTTATGACTTCTCTCGAACTGGAATTCACAGGTGAAAATCGTGAGTTTCTTTTAAGAGATGCAATTGAAGATGTTAAAAATCTGTATGACTATATTCTGATCGACTCTCCTCCGAGTCTCGGAATTCTGACAATAAACGCTCTTGCAGCCAGCAAATATGTCATTCTTCCGATGTATCCTGATATTTTCAGCCTTCAGGGTGTAACAAGAGTACACGATACTATTGAACATGTCAGACAATCCTGCAATCCAAACCTCGAAATTGCAGGAGTCCTTATCAACAGATTTAACAAACGGTGCAAACTTCACCGAGAAGTTTACGGTACCGCACAGCTGCTTGCTCAAAAGCTTGGATTTCCGGTATTCAAAACAGTTATCAGAAACTGTTTACCAATTTCTGAAGCACAGTCACTCCAGTGTGATTTAACAGAATACAAGAAACGGGCTCCCGGAATCAAGGATTTTCAACGGTTAGCTGATGAACTTTCTGAACGGGGAATTTTTTAACATTTTTACGGAGGAATATTTATGACTAATAAACGAGTTAAGCGAAACATAAATAAAGAATTAATGTTTAACAAAATCATGCCATCATATCCGACTTCCGTACCGAACGGATATTATAATGACAATTCTTCACCATCATACGGCAGAGCTCCTGTAAAGCAGGAAAAAACCGAAATAGGTTTAAGTGAAGAATTGCTGAAGCATGGAACAGCTTATATAAACAGAGATGCTGCTGTACATACGCCGGCTTCTTCAAATGATTTTCCGGTATTTCCGCATGAAATGAACAATTCTGATATTAAGCGGACTGATGACACCGGTTTTTATGCTCAGAACAACTCATTTACTCAAAAAAACAATGACCATTATCCGATGCAGTCACAGATTTATACAGACAATCAGCCGGGCAGTTCAATTCAGCATATTTATTCCGGACAAACTGAAATAAACCGTTCTTATCCTGTAAAAACTGATAATCAAAGCGTTTCAAACGCAGTAAATCAGATAAACGATCAGTATCAGACAATGCAGAAAAACGAAAATCATATCACTGAAATGTACAATAATATTCCGGGCACCGGCAATCAGGTCAGTGAACAGTATCAGAATATCTCCAACAAAGAAGATCTGTTTTCTGCAGAAGCTTATTCACAGTCATATGATCCTTCTTCTGAAAACAACAGATATCTTCAGGCTTTTATGCAGCAGATGGCTGAACAGAGAGCAAAAACACCCGAACAGGTTCAGACCGCAGTCAAAACCGGTGTTCCTGAAAAGAAAGAAAATAAAGAGATCTATTCATCATATGAACGTGCACAGATAAAAGAAGCACCTAAGTTTATCAACATTACCAAACAGATCGTTTATTCAAACATAGAAGATATGATGAAAAAATTCAACTGCTGCACCTGTGACTTATGTAAACAGGCTGTAATTCTTGATACGCTCAACAACGTTAAAGCTGAATATGTTTTCAAAAAACGTTCTGAGATAAACGAACTTATCAAAGAAAAGAATATGTCCGATATCAATAAACAGCTTATTCATACTATAGTTAAGATAAAGGCTAATCCACCGCATAACAAATTCAAATAAGATTTCAAAAAGCTGTATGTTTTTACGTCAAAACATACAGCTTTTTTTAACATTTTTGTTGTTTATACATATTTAAACACATTTTTGATTAACGATATATATAGTGTAAGATAATTTTCAACTATTATTTTTACGAGGAGGAAGGTCCGATGGAAATAACCCAAGTCAAAAATACCGATTCCTGTTTTTCAAAGAACGAAGTTAAAAACGTTAGATCCTCTTCTAAATGTGATGGGACCGGGACCGCTGAAAAATCCGAAAAGGAAAACGGTCTTGCGAAAAAACCGGACACGCTTACAGATGGTTTTTCAAAAAGCAATGAGGTAACTTCAAAGGATACAGGTATATATACCAGAGAAGCTATAACAAAAACGCTTGATCAGTGTGAAGAACAGAGAACTGAAGCATTTGTAAAAATGATTTCAGATATGCTTGAAGCACAGGTCGGAAACTGCACACTTTCATTAAGTGATATCTATGACAACATCAAAAAGAATTTTACCGAAGAGGACATGGAGGAAGCTGAAAAATCCATTTCCGACGGTGGTTATTATTCTGTAGACGCTGTAGCAACGAGAATCATGGACATGGCCACAGCACTGGCCGGAGATGATCCTTCAAAGATCTCAGTTCTGCGAGAAGCCGTTGTTAAAGGCTTCGGGCAAGCGGCGGAAACACTTGGACTAAAGGAAGATGATATGCCTGAAATAACCAAGAGCACATATACAGAAGTAATGAAACGTTTTGATGACTGGGAAAAATCTTATGAAACTGACACAGAAACCAAAACCGAGGCTGAAACAGAATAGAAAAAATTCTGATACTTCACAGATTTTAATGCAGCCGGCAAACCTAATATTTACCGGCTGCATATTTCTTTTTTATATCCTGTCACATAAAACAGACGGAGCATTTTTGAAGCTCTGCCTGTTTATTTTTTTGTTTTTAAACATTGAATTTAAAAGCTGTCAAATCCAAACTTCAGTATTGAAAAACCTCTGATTCTATGTTATAATTAAAAAGTCTAATTAATAACAAATATTATTTTTTGGAGAATCAATTAAAATGTACAAATTAAATATAGTCCTTGTTGAACCGCAGATTCCGCAAAACACAGGAAATATCGCACGTACCTGTGCAGTAACCGGTGCAGCTCTTCACCTTATTGAACCTATGGGTTTTACCGTAACTGACAAAAACCTCAAACGTGCCGGGCTTGATTACTGGGATAAACTTGATATCTCATATTACCCGAACATTGAAGATTTTTTTTCAAAAAATCCGGGAAACTACTTTTTCTTCACAACCAAAGGAAAAAAGATCCACAGTGATGCCGAATACCCTGACGACAACGTCTATCTGATTTTCGGAAGAGAGGACGCAGGACTTGATGAAAAACTACTTCATGACAATTATGACAAATGCGTCAGAATACCAATGCGAAACACGCTCAGATGCCTCAATCTTTCAAATTCTGCAGCAATTGCAGCCTATGAAGTACTAAGACAATGGGGCTATCCGAATATGAGCTATGAAGGATATCTTACAAAATACTGATCAAAAAAAGGAGAATTTATTATGGGGAAAATCAAAATATTTACCGACTCTGCATCTGACATTGATATGAAAACAGCTGAAAAATACAACATTGATGTCAAAGGATTCAACATTCTTATTGATGAAAAAACCTATATTGAAGGAAAGGATATTTCAGCAGTGGAATTTTATGAAAAACTGAAAAATTCTTCAGACTTTCCTAAGACTTCTCAGCTGACATTTCTTCAGTTTGTTGACTTTTATGCAGATTATTACAATCAGGGATATACAGACGTAATTTATGTTTCGATCACATCAACAGGTTCAGCGACCTACAACAATGCATGCGTTGCAAGTGAACGTTTTTATGAAGAATACCCTGATGCAAAAGGAAAATTCAATATTCATGTTATAGACTCAAAAGCATATTCCGGATGCTACGGCTATCCTGTTATCAAAGCAGCTTCAAAGATCCAGAAGGGTGCTGATATTTCTGATGTTCTTGCATTTATAAATGACTGGCTTTCAAGTGTCGAAGTCTTCTTCATTCCATACACACTTGAATACATAAAAAAATCCGGACGACTTTCATCTGCTGCTGCTTTCGTAGGTGAGCTCCTCGGACTCAAACCTGTTATCAGCATCATAGACGGAATATCTGAAAACGCAGAAAAGGTACGCGGAGAAAAAGCTGTAATTCCAAAGCTTATTTCCATTGCAAAAAACAGAATGATACCGAAAACACCTTATGTTCTGCTCAGGGGAAGCCTTGATGAAGAAACTCAGAATTTTGAAAAGGAACTTATTCGTGAGATGGGTTATCCGCCGGAATACATCTGTTATGTCGGTGCAACGATCTCCTGTCACGTTGGTTCAAAACTTCTCGGAATTATTTACAAAGGAGAAAAAAGAAGATAGTAAATTAAAAAGTACAGTAATTAAAAAATTACTGTACTTTTCTTTAAAAGGAGCCATTGTTCAATGCCCAAAAATAAAAAATCCGTTTTATTCGTATTTTCAATTATCGCAGAACTGATCGTTTTTCTGTTTATCACCAAAGACAGCGTTCTGACCGTTCATGATGATATCATCACCTATATGCAGGTTTTGCGCGGTGATCTATGGAACATCGCACTTTCCGATGCAAAACACGGAAGAATATGCCATATCCCGCTTACTTATCTGCTTTATATTCCTTACTTTGCAAGATCTCCGATAGTAGTCAGACTGTTTTCCTGTCTTTCATTTGCATTTGACCTTTCAGCAGTATTTCTGCTGTTCAAAAAACTGATTAACAAAGATTTTGCTTATCTGTCTGTTATCGCATCCATTTCGTTTGCCTGCATATCAAACCAGCACAATCTGTTTGCTGCATATATTTTAGGTCATCAGATACCTGTCGGTATGGCAATATATTCATTTTATTTTATGATACGATATTATGAAGAGAACAAAACTAAATTTCTTATTTTCAGCAGTCTGTTTTTTGTACTTTCCTGCTGTTTATATGAAGCTTCATGTGCATACATCATTATGCTTCTGATGATATGTGTCTCCCATACTGTTAAGGATAAAAAAATTAACATAAAAGCCTTATTAAAAGACCTGCGCTTTCACATTATCGGACTGTCAGTTTTCTTCCTTATTTACTTTGGATGGAGATTGATATTTCCTTCCGACTATGACGGTTCAAAACTATGGTTTGGGAATATTCCGCTAAGTCTGCTTGCTATACTTAAATATTCTTTCGGTATGTTTCCATGTCTTCCTGCTGGTGCATTAATTATCAAAAAATACATTTCAGTAAGCGAGATCATTTCTGTTATCTCCCCTGCTGTACTGATAATCCCGTTGATATCTGCAGCTGCGTTTTACCGCCTGTTTCCTAAAGCAGACATTACGTCAAAAAAACTGAAAACTATAATTTTCTGTATTTCAGGCATCATTCTTCCAAACACTATCATCAGCTTTACGGAAAAATATGCATCATGGGCGAAAACAGGAAGCTACTCATATGTAACATCATTTTACAGCTATTTTTTCCTTATCCCGCTTCTCTTCATAATTCTGAAAATGATTTTCAGCAAGCCTTTAAAAAAGCCTGCTTTGATAATACTTTCCTCACTGGTCTTTATTGTTTCACTGACAGCAGGAATTTCAAACACTGCCTGGAACAGGATTTTTGAAAAGAAACTTTTAAAATATGAAGCATTTGAAAACGCTGTAGAAAATGTTTACTTTGACAGTCTGCCTGATGACTCTGTAGTATTTATTCCGGATTTTTACGGGATCCATGGTGATATGGATACTACTGAATCATTTGCTCAGATCTATTCATCGGCAAAATTCGACTTTGAAAATGATCCATCTCTTCTTGATTTTTCACGTCCTGTATTTTGTCTGAGATACGATCCCGAAACGTCCTCCGTTCTCATCGGGCAAATCGACAGCAGTTTCTGTTCAGACTCAGTCTTTGTTATAGGAAAATATGATAAGCCTATAGAAAAACATTTTGACATGATGGCTGCATTTGAGTGCAGCATAACTCAATAAAATATCAATAAAAAAACGGACATCTCACAAATAAAGATGTCCGTTTTTTTATTGTATTAAATTAAGTTATCAGAGCTTTTTCATCATTGCGAAATTTGACATTATTTTCTTGGTTCCGACTTCATCAAAGGATATCTCAAGCAATGCATCATTTCCCATAGGCTGAACTGAAATGATCATTCCCTCTCCGAATTTTTCATGCTGGATCCTGTCGCCTACGTTATATTTTTCTGCATTCTTTCCGGATTTTAAAAGCTCAGGCTTGTGATTTTTTCTGGCTGAAAGCTGCTGCTGGAAAGAAAGAACATTTTCAGCAGGACGGGCTTTGGATTTTGCACTTGCAGGAACTATAGTCGAAATTCTGTCTTCTTTAATTACAACATTCGGATCAAGTTCCTTTAAAAATCTTGACTTGGTATTTTTTGTAGTTGTACCGAATATCATACGCTGTGAAGCGTGGATCATTCTCAGCTTTTTCTTTGCTCTTGTAATTGCAACATAGGCAAGTCTGCGTTCTTCCTCCATGTCTGATTCGTTGTATATGCTTCTTGAGCTTGGGAAGATTCCGTCCTCCATACCGATAACATATACATTTTCAAATTCCAGACCCTTTGCTGAATGGACTGTCATAAGCGTTACACAGTCCTCACTGTCATCCATTCTGTCAAGATCTGTATAAAGAGAAATTTCTGCGAGAAAACCGTCAAGTGTTGGTTCTTCGTTGTTTCTCTGATATTCAACCATTGTAGACTTGAGTTCTTCTATATTTTCAAGTCTCGACTGTCCTTCATTTCCCTGAAGCTTAAGATAGTCTCTGTAGCCTGTTTTATCAAGAACTTCATCAAGAAGTGAATCAAGCGGAACTGTATCAGCAAGCTGGGTAAGCTCATCAAAAATTCCGGCAAGACCCTTAAGTCCGTTTGCTTTTTTTGAAAGCGCCGGATATGATTCAGCCTCACGCATAACCTCGATAGGTGACGCAACATTTGCAACACATATCTCATCTATGCTTTTGATGGTAGCCTCTCCGATGCCTCTCTTCGGCTCATTTACTATTCTCTTGAATCTGAGTATATCATACTGGTTATTTATTACGCTTAAATAGGAAATAATATCTTTTATTTCTTTTCTGTCATAGAAACGCATACCGCCGTAAACCTTGTACGGAATATTGTTCTGAACAAAAGCCCTTTCAATAAAGTTGGACTGAGCGTTCATTCTGTACAGAACTGCGTTGTCACCAAATTTTCCTCCGGATTTTTTATCGGCCATTATGGCACTTGATACGTACCTTGCCTCATCGCTTTCATCTGACGCTTTATAAACATATACCTTGCTGCCCTCATCAGAATCGCACCAGAGAGTCTTTGACTTTCTTCCCTTGTTGTTTTTTATAACTGAATTTGCTGCATTCAGAATATTCTGAGTTGAACGGTAATTCTGTTCAAGTCTGATCGTTCTGCAGCCTTCAAACTGATCTTCAAATCCAAGGATATTTTCGATCGTAGCACCTCTGAATTTGTAAATTCTCTGGTCGTCATCTCCGACAACACAGAGGTTATGATATTTTGAAGAAAGAAGACTTACAAATTTGAACTGTGCATGGTTGGTATCCTGATACTCGTCAACCATGATGTATTTATATTTATCCTGATATTTTTCAAGTATCTCAGGATAATCTTCAAAAAGCTCAACTGTAAGTGAAATAATATCATCAAAATCAAGTGCATTTGCAGCAAGAAGTCTCTTCTGATATTCGGTATATATTTTTGAGATGGACGCTTTTTTAAAGTCACCGTCAACAGTTTTTTTGTATTCCTCCGGAGAAACAAGTGAATCCTTTGCTGCACTTATTTCGTATATTACTGCCTTTGCGCTGATCGATCTGTCCTGGATTCCAAGATCTGTCATACATGCTTTTATAAGTCTCTGACTTTCATCGGCATCATAGATCGTAAAATTGCTGTTGTATCCGAGATTTTCTATTTCTCTTCTGAGTATCATCGTACAGATGGAATGAAATGTACATGCTCTGACATCAAGTCCGTCTTCTCCAAGCATAACTTCCAGTCTGTTTTTCAGCTCATTTGCTGCTTTGTTTGTAAATGTGATAGCAAGGATATTCCATGGTTTTATCGGTGATACAGCAATAATATCACGAAGTCTCTGAACATCATCTTCCTTGCCGTCAGCAAAGTCTTTTAAAAACTGGATATCTTCCTCTGACGCTTCAGCTACAGTTTCATCATTGAATGCGTTTCCGAAAAATATCATATTTGCAATCCTGTTTATAATAACAGTTGTCTTTCCGCTTCCTGCGCCCGCAAGGATCAGCTGCGGCCCGTTCACTGCAAACACTGCCTCCTTCTGAGGATCATTCATCCTGCAGAAATATTTCTTCATAGCTTCTTTTCGCAACTCAATAAAACTCTGTGCCATATTAAAACTCCCATCAAATTTTAAACCTAGTCTTGTAACAATTTTCAGGACACGGCTATTCAATTCTTAACCTTAAAATCAATTAATATATTATATATTTATTATAACATAGTTTGTTTTTCAGATAAAGGGAAAAATCTCTTTTTTTCAGATATTGCCTTTTTTCTGTGTAATATTATTAATACATCATACTTAATGGAAATTTTTTTATTACTTTATTATAGTGAACATCAGACATAAAGATTTTACAGACTGATTTCGCAATAATTAGCAGAAACAGTGTTATCAAATATTCTCCCCACCCTTTACTTTTACATTTTAATGTGCTAAAATATATATAAAAAGAACTACAGAAAGTCAGGTGATGATTTTGAACAGCAAAATAAAAGATAAAAATACCGATGGTCTTTTTGAAGCAATACTTTCGCTTGAAACCATCGATGAATGCTATAAATTCTTTGAGGATCTCTGCACTGTTCTTGAGATCAAATCTCTTTCCCAGCGTCTTCAGGTAGCAAAGATGCTCAGTGAACATCACGTTTACAACGATATAGTAAATGAGACCGGCGCAAGTACTGCAACAATAAGCAGAGTAAACCGTTCTCTCAACTACGGATGTGACGGATATGAGATAGTATTTAACAGACTTAAGGAAAAAGAAAAAAGAGAAAAAGAGAATTCTTCAAATGAGTAATTATTCAGATTTCAGCTTTTATTACGACGGACTTACCCAAAACGTCGAATATAAAAAAAGAGCCGTTTTTTTCGATTCTCTTATCAGAAAGCACTGCACATCCGGTGGAAATTATGTTGTGGACCTGGCGTGCGGAACCGGCAGTCTGTCTGAGGAAATGTCAGCGCTCGGCTATGATGTTTCCGGAATAGATATTTCTGAAGAAATGTTAAACGTTGCGCTCGACAAAAAATATGACAGCGGTCTTGATATTCAGTATATCTGTCAGGATATGACCGAATTTGAACTGTATGGAAACGCTGATGTGATAATATGCGCTCTTGACAGCATAAATCATCTTTCTTCAAAGGAAGATATTGAAAAGACGATCAGGAGGGCTTTTCTTTTTACTGAACCGGGAGGATTGTTCATTTTTGATGCCAACACGGTTTACAAGCATAAAAACATTCTTTCCGACAACTGCTTTATCTATGAAAATGATCAGGTATTCTGCGCATGGCAGAACAGCTATTTTTCAGAAGACAACAGAGTAGATATTACTCTTGACTTCTTTGAAAAATCAGAAAAAGGACATTATTCCAGATATACAGACAGCTTTTCAGAGATAACTTTTGAAACGGAAGATTTTATAAAAATGATCACGGAAGCAGGCTTTGATCTGATCGAAACATTTGATGACGATATGGAAAATCCTGTTTTTCCGGAAAGCGAACGAATTTTTTTCGTCTGCAAAAAGAAAAAATAATTAATTAATGAGGTTACATGCATGGGAATATTAACAAGAGCAATCACAAAAGATGCATCAGCAGTTGTATCTGTTATTGATTCAACTGATATAGCAAATAAAATCAAAGAGATACATAATACCACCCCTGCCATGACTGCAGCACTTGGCAGCTTTTCCACCATGACATCCATAATGGGATATCTTCTGAAAAACCAGAATGACAGTGTCACTGTAAGAATAGAGGGCGACGGTCCTGCCGGTGCCATGATCGCAACTGCAGAATATACAGGAAATGTAAGATGCTATGCTGTTAATGCAGAAGCTGACATGCCTGTTAAAGAGGACAAAACTCAGGATATTGAAAAAACTATCGGAAACAATATAAAAATGACCGTTATGAAATACCTCGGTCCTTCAAATTCAAATGCCCAGAGCACAACAGAATTTCCAACAGGAGACCTAAGCGGACTGTTCGAAGAGTATTTCACACAAAGCGATCAGAATCCTGCAAAATGTCATGTTGATATTATTCTTGATGAAGACGGCACCGTCAAAGCTGCAGGTGCATATCTTATTCAGTTTCTTCCTTTTGTTGAGGATGAAGTCAAGGAAAAAATACTTAACAATTCAACAGTTATAAAGTCAGTTGCAGAAGAACTTTTAAACGGCAAGATCCCTGACGAGATCGCTCTTGCTCTTTTAAGCGGAAAAACTACTGTTTCTGAAAAGAAAAAAGAAAAGAAAAGAAAACTCCCTACAGTAAAGATCGAAGAGGAAAATGACGAGGATGAACTCGATCCTAATGTTCTTGACAGCGGAAATGTTATCTATGAATGCACATGCAGCCAGGAAAGAGTAAAGAATGCTCTCAGAAGCATCGGAAAAGCCGAACTTCAGAAGATGGCCGACGAGGATGAAATAACAAAGGTACAGTGTCATTTCTGCAATCACATCTATACATTTACACCTGACGAAGTCAGAGCTTTGATGGATTAAATACATTAATAAAAAATCAAACTTTTTGAAAAATTTTTTTTTAAAAACTCTTGACAAAGTAAGTCAGATAGTGTATAATTAATCATGTTGTCAGGCACGAGCAGGGCAACAAAATGGGAGCATAGCTCAGCTGGGAGAGCATCTGCCTTACAAGCAGAGGGTC
>JAZQPR010000100.1:0-12693 GCA_045628605.1 Oscillospiraceae bacterium | reverse complement strand
GCAATTATGTGGCTACGAATATCTTTTGTGAGTCACGGTGAATAATTCAGGATGTTGCCTCTTTCTGCTCAACAGCATCAGCATTTACATAGAATGTATTTCTTCCGCTGCCGAGTTTTACTATCACATTTTCTTCTGTCAGCCGTTTCAGAGCAGCAAGGACAGATGAACGCCCGCAGGTCGGACAATTTGTAATAACATCATTTCCTGTGAATTTTCCGATTTTTTGTTCTGCGTATTTTCTAACAATATCGTATGCAGAACTTTTTACGCCTGTATCATTCATCATTCCAACACGCTTTTCAAATTCACGATAAGAAATAAGGATGATTTTCAGCATATATTTTATATATGGTTTATAGTCATTTGTGCAGTCATACCAACCTTCGTCCGACTGTTCAAGCACTTCATAATACGTTTCCTTTGTTTTTTCTATTTCCTTTTCAATACTGATATATTTACCAACATTGAATCCGGATTTATACAAAAGAAGATGTGTAAGAAGTCGGCTCATTCGACCGTTTCCGTCATTAAACGGATGGATACAAAGAAAATCACATATAAAGGCAGGAATAAGTATCAGTGGATCTGTCTTTTCAAGTGCAATGGCATTATTAAAGCTTTCGCACAGTGCTTCAACCGCCTGTGGTGTTTCATACGGCGGCACAGGTGTAAACCTGACTTTTTGTGTTCCGTCAGGTAATGTTTCTGCAATGTAGTTCTGAACATTTTTGAAATTACCGCCGTAGTCCAGACCTGTTGCTTCAAGCAGATCACGATGAAGCTGTAAGATATATGACGATCTAACAGGAATGTATTCGTGGCTTTCGTGAATGGTATTCAGCACATTACGATAACCCATGATTTCCTGCTCATCTCTGTTTCTCGGAGTAGTCTTTTCTTCATAAAGTTGCTTGATTCTTGTGCTCGTAGTAACGATACCCTCAATTTTATTTGAAGATTCTATACTTTGTATTTTTGCTATTTCAACTAACTTATCAAGTTCAGCAGGCTTTTGTCTTACAAAAAGCTCCTGTCTGCCCTTACATTCATATATTTTGGCAATAAGGCTGACGATTTCACTGTCCCAGTTTTCATCGGCCAATCTGCTGTAATTAAAATCTCTCATATTCTCTCCTTTCGTCCAATGAGAATTGCTTTCATCCAAATTATATCATATATTGGACGAAAAATCAATATATTGGACGAAAATCATCCTACATTGTAAAGTTCATTTTCAAGCTCTCGTAGTTTCAAAAGCAAAGGAAACAGTAGGAAAAGTTAAAGGATTTTTTAAAGGATTGTTTGGATAAGAAAAAAGTTCCTGACACAAAATAAAAAGTGTCAGGAACTTCTTTATATATGAACATTATTTTTATTATTCCATACTATTATCCGGAATAATAAAAAAGAAGCAATTTAACGATACTTAAAGTTGAGAACAGATATTCCTTTTCCTGAAATCTCAGCCTCTGTATCCTTGCTGATGATCTGCTTGAGTGTTGCCATATCTGCTATATCGATTTGTAAATTGCCGTCGATATCAGCAAGCACAGCCTGAGGTGCATTGAATTCATTGCTGTTCATAAGAAAAATGGACAGTAATGAAAGATCGGTCAGATCGACCTTGTTATCCATATTCAAATCACCGCAGCCAACCGGTATCGAATCATCAGAGCCGTATGTGCTTTTTGCTGCAGTTTCAATACATGGATAGAATTCTTCCTCGATGTAGTTATAATTGTGGGTATACAGATTTTCATCGTTTATACCGTTGCTGCGTATATCGTTATATGACGGATGATAAGGTTTATTAGTATCTACATCTATTTTTAATTCATATTTAAGTTGTTTTTTGCTATTACGTTCAAAAACAGATGCTGCTGCGTATTTTATCAGGATGGTGTTTTCTCCGGGTACAAGTTCTTCCGGAAATTCGAAAACACAATCATTGATGCTGACATCCAAATCGCTTTCAGTTATTTCTCCGTTTTGCGGATCTGTGTCAAGGTCATGATACATATTAGTAAGCTGAACAACTTTTATTCCGTGATCTTTCAGTGTTTCTTTACTTATTTTTTCATAAGGATTCAATCTGAAATTATAGTTTTCAAGTGTTACATCCAAAGCATACGGATCAATTCCCATGGCTTCCACATTTGTTGTATAAGGTTGTGAATAGCACTGAAGGCTGCATAAGGACACAGCAATTAATGATGCATTTAAGATTTTTCTGTTCATTTTTATATCCTCGCTTTCATTAGTGAATATATATTTATCTTTATGTATATTATACTATATAAAGAATGAAAATGCTACATTATTAATGAAATTTTAATAAAAAAATTTAACATGAGCAGTTGCCGTTTATCGGATGACCCGTGAATAGTAACATTCCATTAATTGGTTACTGTTAATTTAAGATTTCTATTGAAAATAAAGCGTCAGTATTGTATAATAATAATATTAGTGTATTTATTTATTATTGTTAATTTTTTCCTTAAAATAAATCAGATGATACGAGGTGTTATACGATGGCAGATGGAAAATTTACTGTAACTTTAAAGCAGATTATCGATGAATTTAAACTTGAAGAGCTTTATCTTCCGAAAAATCCGGAGGAACTTCTGATAGGTGAAAATGAAGTTAACCGTCCGGGACTTCAGCTTTCAAATTTTTATGAATATTTTAATCCTGAAAGAATACAGATACTTGGAAAAACAGAGTATGCATACTTGTCTACTCTCGATGAAACAGTCAGAAAAGAGACTATTGAAAACCTTTTCTCACATAAGATCCCTGCTCTTGTGATCACAAGAGAACTGGAATGTTTCCCGGAAGCAATAGAGCTTGCTGAAAAATACGAGATACCTGTGTTAAGATCAAAGGACAGCACTTCAAACTTTGTTGCTGCACTTATTGCTTTTCTTAACCTTAATCTTGCTCCGAGAATCACTCGTCACGGTGTTCTTATCGAGATATACGGCGAAGGTGTTCTGATCCTTGGAGAAAGCGGAGTCGGAAAAAGTGAAACTGCCATTGAGCTTGTAAAGCGTGGCCACAGACTTGTTGCAGATGATGCAGTTGAGATAAGAAAGGTTTCAAACATCAGTCTTGTCGGAACATCTCCTGACAACATCCGTCATTTCCTTGAACTCAGAGGTATCGGCATTATAAACGCACGAAGACTGTTCGGTGTCGGTGCTGTCAAGGTAAGTGAGAAAATCGACCTTGTTGTTGAACTCGAGCTCTGGAATGCTGAAAAGCTTTACGACCGAATGGGAATAGACAACGAATATGTTTCAATTCTCGGTGTAAATGTTCCTGCAGTTACCATCCCTGTAAAGCCCGGACGTAACCTTGCAGTTATTCTTGAAGTTGCAGCCATGAACAACAGACAGAAGAAAATGGGATACAACGCTGCCCATGAACTTCTCGGAAGACTCGGCATGGAAATGCAGAGCAAGGATATTGTCAAAGATCTATAATTTATTTGGGAGGCATTTTTTTGTTTATCGAAGCAGATACACATTTTCATTCCGTTGCGTCAACACACGCATATTCAACTGTTAAAGAGATCGCTCACAGTGCAGCTGAAAAAGGACTAAAAGGATTTGCACTTACAGATCATGGTCCGGCATCCCCTGATTCTCCTCATATCTGGCATTTCAGAAATATAAAGGTCATTCCTGATTTCATAGAGGGTGTCAGAGTTATAAGGGGCGTTGAAGCCAACATAACAGATACTGAGGGACATATCGACATGGATGACTTTGAGCTGGAGTTTGTTGACTGGGTAATAGCTTCATATCACAGTGCAGTCGTTGAACCGGTTGCCGGCAAAGATTATTCAGACGCATACATAAAGCTTGCAAAAAACAATCCTGCTGTTGATGTTATAGGACATCCGGGTTCCAAGGGCTTCAGATTTGATATAGAAAAAACTGTTAAAGTTTTTAAAGAATATGACAAGCTTGTTGAAATAAACGAATCTGCTATTATATACAAGACAGGTGCAAGAGAAATTACAGAAGAAATGATAAAGGCATGCAAGAAATATGAAGTGCCTGTAGTAGTAAATTCGGATGGTCACTACTGCGATCTTGTCGGTGAGGTTTCAAATGCCGAGGAAATGCTTAAAAGCTGTTCTTTCCCGGAAAAGCTGATCGTAAACAGTTCGATTGACAGGATATACGAAAGAATCAGAGCAAAACATCCGGATTTTAAATGAGGTGAAAAAATGCCGTTTACGGAAGATTTGATACAGTTATGTGAAAAACATCACTGTGAATATAAAACAGATGAATCACTCAAGCTTCATACCACCTTTAAAATAGGCGGAAACTGTAAAATTGCAGTTTTTGTAAACAGTGAGGATTCGATCAGAGAAATGATAACATATTGCAGAACCAATAACGTTAAATTTGCCGTTATCGGAAACGGAAGCAATATCATAGCAGAAGATAAACCGTTTGATGGTGCTGTTTTTATTTTAAGCAGCGCATTTTCAAAAATATTAAATGTGAAAGACGGTATTGTTGAGTGTGAGTCAGGTCTGATGCTCAGTTCCCTCTGCGTTTTTATGCTTAACGAAGGACTTACAGGACTTGAATTTGCATACGGCATACCCGGTACAGTCGGCGGAGCACTGTATATGAACGCAGGTGCCTACGGCGGTGAGATGTCAGATGTTGTTCTGTCTGCGGATTATCTTGATACAGACGGAACAGTAAAGACAATAATGAAGGAAAATATGGATCTTTCCTACAGACACAGTGCATTTATGCATTCCGGAAGGATAATTTTACGTGTCAGAGTAAAGCTTGAGAAGGGCAGTGCTGCTGAGATAAAGCAGAAAATGGACACGCTGATGGATAAGCGCCGTGAAAAACAGCCTCTTAATTTCCCAAGCGCAGGCAGTACTTTTAAACGTCCTGAAGGAGCTTTTGCAGCTGCACTTATTGAGCAGTGCGGTCTTAAAGGATATTCAGTCGGTGATGCACAGGTCAGTGAAAAGCACAGCGGATTTGTTGTCAACAAGGGAAATGCAACTTTTGAAGATTTGATGGAGCTTGTTGATGCGGTTAAAGAAAAAGTTAAAACTGATACAGGATATGAACTTGAGCTTGAGCCGGAAATATTAAGATAAAAAACAGGGTAGAAGTTAAGATAGAAATTAAGCTGATAATTTGGAGTGATATATTTTGCAGTTTATTATAGTAACAGGACTTTCCGGGTCGGGAAAATCCAGTGCAATGAACATTTTGGAAGATATTGGATTTTATTGTATTGATAACATTCCTCCTCAGTTAATATCAAAATTCATTGAGATATGTATTGACGGAAGTATGCAGAAAATTGCTATAGCTGTAGATATTCGCTCAGGCGAAATGTTTCCCGGTGAGATGCTTGCTACTTTTGAACAGCTCAGGAAAGATAATTTTGACTTTAAGCTTTTGTATCTGGACGCAAGAGATGATGTTCTTGTAAAACGTTATAAGGAAACAAGAAGAAAGCATCCTCTTGACGCAGAATGCGGAGGAAGCCTTGCAAAAGCTATTTCATACGAAAGAGAAAAACTTGACTGTTTACGTGAGAGAGCTGATTATTTTATAGATACATCATATTTAAAATATGCTCAGCTGAGAGAATCAATTTCAAATCTTTTTCTTGAAAACACTCTTGACGGTATATCAGTCAAGGTTATGTCATTTGGCTTTAAATATGGTTCTTCGTCGGAAGCTGATCTGATCTTTGATGTCAGATGTCTTCCGAATCCGTTTTACATATCTGAGCTCAAGTTTCTGACCGGACTGGACAAGGAAGTCAGAGATTATGTCATGAAATTTGAACAGTCAAATCAGCTTCTTGAAAAACTCAAGGATCTTATCGGTTTTCTTCTGCCACAGTATATGCATGAGGGAAAAAGTCAGCTTATTATCGCATTCGGATGTACAGGCGGAAAACACAGATCTGTAACGTTTGCGGAGCTGATATCCGATTATGTGGCAAGTCTTGGATATTCTGTCCACAGATCACACAGAGATATCACTAAAATATAAATTTTTATAATGAGGTTCATCATGTCATTTTCAAATGAGGTAAAATCTGAAATTATTTCAGCAATAACTGATAAAGACAAAAAATTTGCCTGTTTATACGGAATGATCATTTTCTGTAAAAAGGCAAGTGAAAAAGAGATTTGCTTTCAGTGTGAAAGTGTTGATGCAGCAAAAGCATTTGCAGATTTTTCATCTGAGATATTTAAGAAAAATGTTAATATTTCAAAGGATGTATTTGAAAGAAAAAACGGTACATCACTGTATTCATTTTCGATAAAGGATGAAGAATCAATAAAGAAAATCTGTGAAGTATTCAGAATAGATTTAAAAAACAGAGAAATAGATCTCCAGAATATCGACAACAATAATCTTTCAAATTTTGTTGCCGGTGTTTTTTTAAGCTGCGGAAGTGTCACAAATCCAAAAAATGAATATCATCTTGAATTTGTAATACCTACAAAGCAGCTGTATGATGACATGTCTGCTGTTTTTTCTTCCATAGGTCTTCAGTGCAAACTGGTAATGAGAAAGAATTCCTATATTCTGTATTTCAAAGAAAGTGAAAACATTGAGGATATTCTTACTTTTATGGGTGCTCAGAATTCAACACTTGAACTTATGGATGTCAAAATAGTCAAGGATATCAGAAACAGAGTAAACAGAGTGAACAACTGTGAGATCGCCAACTGCAGCAAGACCATAGATGCGGCTGTAAAACAAAAACAGGATATTGAGCTGATTGAAAAAAAGGTTGGTTTGTCCACTCTTCCGAAAGCTCTGCAGGAAATGGCATATGTTCGTGTAAATAATCCTGAAATGAGCTTAAAGGAGCTGGGGGAGGTCTTTGATCCTCCGATAGGAAGATCTGCTGTAAATCACAGACTTAAGAGAATTGCAGCAATTGCAGAAAATCTGAGGGAGAATAAATAACTATGAGCGGATTTGTTCATCTTCATCTGCACAGTGAGTACAGCCTGCTTGACGGTGCGTGCAGGATAAAGGACATAGTAGCTGCAGCAAAAGAACTTGGTCAGAGTGCGTGTGCGATAACTGATCACGGTGTAATGTACGGAGCAGCAGCTTTTTATAATGAAGCTTCAAAGAACGGGATTAAACCGATTATCGGATGTGAGGTCTATACGGCAAGAAGAACGAGACATGACAGAGTGAAAAATCTTGATTCTTCTCCTTATCATCTTATCCTTTTATGCGAAAATGATACAGGCTATCACAATCTCATGAAACTGGTTTCGGAATCGTTTATAACCGGTTTTTACAGCAGACCTCGTGTGGACAGGGAACTTCTGACCAGATATCACGAAGGTCTTATTTGTCTGTCAGGATGTATTTTCGGTGAGGTTGCGGATAAGCTTCTTAATGAAAGCTATGAGTCAGCACTGAAGACTGTTAATGACTATCTGAACATCTTCGGTGAAAACAACTATTTTCTCGAAATACAGGATCACGGTCTGGAAAAACAGCGAAAAATAATGCCTCTTCTGATTCGTCTTTCAAAAGAAACAGGAGTAAAGCTCGTTGCTACAAATGATGTTCATTACATTCAAAGAGCTGATCATATGGTCCAGAAAGTGCTTCTCGGTATTCAGACAAAAACCTCCATAGATGATGAAAATGCATTTTCATTTCCGACAAATGAATTCTATATGAAAAGTGAAGAGGAAATGCGAAATATTTTCAGAATGATCCCTGAAGCTGTTTCAATTACTTCTGAAATTGCTGACAGATGCAACGTTAAAATAGAAAAAGAAAATACAAGACTCCCTGTTTATGAAAAGGAAGGTGTATCTGACAACGCCGGATACTTAAGAGATCTTTGTGAAAAAGGGCTTGTCAGAAGATACGGAAATTCACCTGATAAAAAGATAAGAGAGAGACTTGAATATGAATTCGGTATTATTTCTCAGATGGGATATGTTGATTATTATCTGATAGTCTGGGATTTTATAAATTTTGCGAAAAGCAGAAAAATACCGGTCGGACCCGGAAGAGGGTCAGGAGCGGGAAGTCTCTGTGCTTACTGTATCGGGATCACAGACATTGATCCGATCAGGTACAATCTGATATTTAAGCGTTTTTTAAATCCGGAAAGAGTCAGCATGCCTGATTTTGATATTGATTTCTGTGTTGAAAGACGTTCGGAAGTTATCGATTATGTTATAAAAAAATATGGTTCTGACAGAGTGGCTCAGATAATTACTTTTGATACGATGGCTGCTAAAAGTGCGGTCAGAGATGCCGGAAGAGCCATGGGAATTCCTTTTGAGCTTGCAGACAAGGCAGCAAAGCTGATTCCGGATGACCTGAATATGACTATTTCAAAAGCTCTGGAGAAAAAGGAACTTAAGGAATTGTACAACAGTGACAGTACTGTTCACAGACTGATAGATACTGCGTCAAGACTTGAAGGAATGCCGCGAAATGCATCGGTTCACGCAGCCGGCGTAGTTATTTCCGACGCACCGGTCAGTGATTATGTTCCTCTCAGACTCAGCAAGGACGATATGATCACAACTCAGTATCCGATGTCGGTGCTTGAGAGCCTTGGACTTTTAAAGGTCGATTTTCTTGGTCTGAGAAATCTGACGATCATAGACAAATGTCTTGAGATTCTCAGAGCTGAGGGAACAGAACTTGATATGAGCAGTATCCCGACAGATGACAGAGACGTTTATTCAATGCTTTGTGCAGGAGATTCAACCGGTGTTTTTCAGTTTGAAAGCAAAGGAATGAGATCTCTTATCACCAGACTCAGACCAACATGCATTGAGGATCTTACAGCAGCACTTGCGCTGTACAGACCGGGTCCTATGGACTCTATTCCTCAGTACATAAAAAACAAAAATGATCCTTCAGGGATTGTTTACAAGCATCCTATGCTGAAAAGTATTCTGGATGTGACTTATGGATGTATCGTCTATCAGGAACAGGTCATGGAGATATGCAGAACACTTGCCGGCTATTCATACGGCAGGGCAGATCTTGTAAGAAGAGCGATGGCTAAGAAAAAGCATGAAGAGATGGAAAAGGAACGCCATAATTTCATATACGGAATACAGGACGAGGATAAAGGAAAATCCTGTATAGGTGCTCTTGCAAACGGAATTGAAAAAGAAACGGCAGAAAGCATTTTTGATGAGATGAACGGATTTGCATCATATGCATTCAATAAATCCCATGCTGCAGCATACGCTTTTCTTTCCTACCAGACAGCCTATCTCAAATGCAAATACTTTAAAGAATATTTTGCAGCTCTTATGACAAATTCAATGAACAATATGGGAAAGCTGTCTCTGTATATGGAGGAGTGCGTGTCAAAGGGCGTAAAAATGCTTAAGCCTTCCATAAATACAAGTGAAGTCAGCTTTACCGTTGAAAACGACGGGATCCGATTTGGTCTTTCAGCTGTTAAAAATATAGGTACGGGAATCGTTGAAGATATTATTCGTGAACGTCAGAACGGAAAATATACTTCGCTGTTTGACTTCTGTAAAAGAAACAAAGGGAAAATGATAACCGGAAAAATGACTGAAAGTCTTATAAAAGCCGGAGCTTTTGATGATCTTGGATATAACCGACGTCAGATGCTTGAAAATCTGGATACTTTTATGGATGCAGGAAATATGAACGGTGTAATTGACGGGCAGCTTGATCTGTTCGGCGGATGTGCAGGTGAGAGCGTTCCGGATATTCCGGAAGCTGAAGAGTACTCCTTCAGGGAACTGCTGAACATGGAAAAAGAATCGGCGGGAATGTTTCTGTCCGGACATCCGCTGTCGGAATATACTGATGCCGGCAGACTGCTGAGAACAGATAATATATGTGATATAGCTGAAAACAGTGAAAACGAATATCCTGACGGAAAAAAAGTTTCATTTATCTGCATCGTTGACAACATAAGAAAACATGTAACAAAAAAAGGTGAAAAAATGTGTTTTGCCTCTGTTTCTGACAGATCAGGAATGATCGAATGTGCGGTTTTTCCAAGAGTATACAGTTCAAATGAACGTGTATTGACTGCTGAGTCAGTCATTTATATATCAGGTACTGTAAAAGAGTCTTCTGTCAGAAGAACAGTTGCTGCAGAACTTCTTATCGGCAGTGATGATTTTGACAGATTTGTTCATTCAAAGAAACTGTGTATAAAAACATCTGCAGCTGATCTGAACAGGTCGATATCTTTGATATCATCAATTGTCACTGCGGACGGAACAAATGATGTATGCTTTTTTATAGCTGAATCAAGAAAAATTGTATCACCAAAATCAGTATTAAAAATTGAACTTGACAGTGAAAATGTTAAAAAAATATACAAAATGTTTTCACAAGACGACATAGCTCTTATTTGATTTTGTCGTAGTAAAAAGATTTATTGACAGATTAACTACAAATAGAAAAAAACTCTTGACAAACGATAGAAATGTAGTAAAATATATAGTGGACGTTTTTTAAGGTGATATGTCACAATAGTAAAACAGGACTTGGATATGGTAAAAATTCCTGACTACGAAACCATATAATAAAATAGCCTGTAAGGCAGATTGGAGTATTTAATATGATAAAAACTATCGGAGTATTAACAAGCGGCGGAGATGCCCCGGGAATGAATGCTGCTGTAAGAGCTGTTACAAGAACGGCACTCAGTAAAGGAATGAAGGTGCTTGGAATTCAGAGAGGCTATGTTGGTCTTTTAAATGAAGAATTTGTAGAACTTACAGAAAATTCTGTTTCTGATGTTATTTATAAAGGTGGTACATTTTTATATACTGCAAGATGTCAGGAGTTTAAAGAGCCTGAAGTAGTAAAGAAAGCAGTTGAGATCTGCAAAAAGCACGGACTCGACGGTATTGTTGTTATCGGCGGAGACGGTTCCTTCAGAGGCGGTGCTGACCTTTCAAAATTCGGTATTCCTTGTGTAGGCGTACCGGGAACAATTGACAATGATATTTCATGCACTGAATATACTGTTGGATATGATACATCAGTAAATACAGCAATTGATATGATAGACAAACTCAGAGATACATCAACATCACACATGAGAGTAACAGTTGCAGAAGTAATGGGAAGAAATGCAGGCTATATTGCAATTAACGCAGGTATTGCATGCGGTGCTTCTGCTATCATTACAAATGAATATCCTTATGATCTTGACAAAATTTCTGAGAAAATAAAAAAATCCAAAGCAAACGGTAAAAATTCATTTGTTGTTATAGTTGCTGAGGGTGTAGGTCATACTGAAGAAATTGCAAAAACAATTGAAGAAAAAACCGGAATCGAAACAAGAGCTACAATTCTCGGTCATGTTCAGAGAGGCGGTTCTCCTACAGGCAGAGACAGAGTAATTGCATCACAGATGGGATTCTATGCAGTAGGACTTCTTGAAAAAGGAATCGGAAACAGAGTAGTAGCTATGAAGAACAATAAAGTTGTTGATTATGATATTCAGGAAGCACTTTCAATGAAAAAAGAATTCCCGATGGATCTTTTTGAAGTGGCAGAAGCAGTTTCAATCTGACAGCATAAATCATTAATAAATTAAATTGAGGTATAAGAATGGAAGAAAACAAAAGACCGGATATCAGAAAAATTGAAAATGAATCTTTGATTGAAGCAATAGTAAATTTAAAAAAGGATCCTCAGAACAAAGAAAATGAGATCGCTTTTGTTGCAGAGTTAAGAAAAGCAGTTTTGATTTCTCCTGCTATAATTGAAGTAAAAGATGATAACGGTGGCTATAAAAGACTGGAAGCAGATAAAGCAGATCCTGAAAATACAAGGATCAATTTTATGATGCTTTCTCAAAAGGACGGAAAAACATTCCTTCCTGCATTTACAAAGCTTGAGGAACTTACAAAATTCAGAGAAGACGAAAAGCTTCAGACAATAGTAACAAATTTTGATCAGTATCTTTCAATTATTTGTTCTGATGAAAAAGGTCCGGATGGTTTTGTTATTGATCCTTTCGGCGAAAATCTGATCATGCCGAGAGAATTGCTGATGGCTTTATTCAATGCCGGCAAAAAGATGAATGATGAACATAAAAATCAGTATATGCTTGGCGATGCCAAAGAATATCCGCAGGATCTTATTGATTCATTAAAAAATTTCTTTGATGAAAACGGTACAGTTGAAAACGCTTATATCAGAATGATGAGAAAAGGAAATGAAATTTCATTCCTTATTATTGTTGATTATGACAATTGTGAAGAAAAGGATGAATCTGTCAGAAAAGAACTTTTTGATGCTATAGCAGAACATGCAAAAGATTTCAGAAAAGGACTTGGTATTTCGATAGTATCTGTTGCTGATGATTTCGGAAAACAGGCTATAGAGAACAAATTCCCGTTCTATACAAGATAAATTTATTGCTTTAAAATACCTTTATTGGTAATCTGTAGTTAAATGGGTATAATGATTCAGATGAAATTTGTTTAATTTAACAAATTTTCCTGTGCAATTGTTTAATTTATTTATGAACTATTGACATATCTGCTTTCTTATGATATAATATAATCATGATAAGACAAGCGAGCAGCGCTTGGACATTATCTTTATTAAATTGAAATTATCCTATAAATAGTGTTTTTCTCATATCTCCTTTAGAACGCCC
>JAZQPR010000099.1:0-4471 GCA_045628605.1 Oscillospiraceae bacterium | reverse complement strand
AGGACTTGTAAAAGGTTCAATAGTTCTTCTCGGCGGTGAACCGGGAATAGGAAAGAGTACAATACTTCTTCAGATCTGTCAGTACATGGAAGTCGGAGGCCAAGCGGTCTTAGGAAGACAAATTTGGTGGACAACTCCTTGGCTCACAGAACGACATGGCTACGATCCGACTTAGGACTTGTAAAAGGTTCAATAGTTCTTCTCGGCGGTGAACCGGGAATAGGAAAGAGTACAATACTTCTTCAGATCTGTCAGTACATGGGAAAGGAACATTCCATCATGTATATCTCGGGAGAAGAATCAGTAAGACAGATAAAGCTGAGAGCAAACCGTCTCAAGGTCGATACCCCGAGCTTATATCTTCTTTCATCAAATGATGTAGAATCGATCTGTTCAACAATAGAGGACAGCGAGCCTGACATAGTGATCATAGACTCTATCCAGACCATGAATCTCAGTCAGATAAACTCAAGTCCGGGAAGTATCACACAGGTGCGTGAATGTACAAATATGTTCATGCACACAGCAAAGAAAAAAGAGATCCCGATATTTATCGTAGGTCATGTAAACAAAGACGGAGCCATAGCAGGACCTAAGGTAATGGAGCATATAGTTGACGCTGTTCTGTATTTTGAAGGTGAGAGACACCTGAGCTACAGAATACTCAGAGCAGTCAAAAACCGTTTCGGTTCAACAAATGAAATAGGTGTCTTTGAAATGCTTGACGTTGGTTTAAGGCAGGTAGAGAACCCGTCAGAAATGCTTTTATCAGGACGCCCGGTAAATGTTTCAGGAATATGCGTTGCCTGCATTATGGAGGGCTCACGTCCTATTCTTGCAGAAGTACAGGTGCTTGCAGCCAAGAGCGGATTTGCATCCCCGAGACGAATGGCAACAGGCTTTGACTACAACCGAATGGCAATGATAGTCGCAGTCCTCGAAAAACGACTAGGAATGTTTTTCGGAACCCTTGACATATACGTAAACATAGTCGGCGGCTTTAAACTCGACGAGCCCGCAGGCGACCTCTCAGTAGCCCTCGCTCTCCAGTCAAGTCTCTTCGACAGACCCGTTCCCGAAAAAGTGATCGCCTTCGGCGAAATAGGTCTCGGCGGCGAAGTCCGTTCCGTCTCCCACATCCCCAACCGAATCCGCGAAGCCCAGCGCATGGGATTCGAAACCTGCATAATCCCAAAACAATGCCTCAAAGCCATAAAACCCGAAGACTACGACCTCAAAATAATCGGCGTCTCCTCCGTAAGACAAGCCTTCGCCGCCGCCTACCCCAAAGAGCCATAAATTTGCGAAAGTTCAGGGCGACCGCAAAGCCCTGCGAACCTAAGAAATCTACACAACTATCGATTTAGCCGTAAATATGCGAAGGTACAGGGCGACCGCAAAGCCCTGCACCAAAAAATAAAACCCCACGGAGATGAAAACCATGTCAACTCAAAACGTAACAAAAGAACGAACCAACACAGAAATAAAAGAACCCAAACGCTACAACGTCATCATGCACAACGATGACTTCACCACAATGGACTTTGTCGTAAAGATCCTCACAGACATCTTCCACAAAGACAAAATAACCGCACGAAAAATAATGATGGACGTCCATTTAAAGGGCAGGGGCGTGGTGGGCTCATACTCCTTTGATATCGCCACAACCAAAGTCAGAACCGCCATGTCATGGGCAAAAGCCGAAGGCTTTCCGTTCAGAATGACAGTAGAGGAGGTGTAAATCATGGATCTTGCAAAGGAAACACTCTACGCCATTCAGTCAACCATATCATTTGCCGAAAAAAACAGATACGAGTACATCGTCCCGGAAATGCTTTTAAAATCAATAGCAAGAGAGGAATTATTTTCAAGAGCATTTTCAATGTGCGGCGGTGATGTAAAACAGCTGAGTGACGATCTCGACAATTACATAAAAAACAATATCGAAGTAATAAACAAAAGAAGATTTCAGCCCGAAATGTCATCAGATTTTCAGGTGCTTCTGAATCATGCAGGAATGAGTGCTGCCAACAGCAGCAATGAAGAGATCTGCATCCGTCATATAGTCAATTCCTTCTGGAAACTCAATGACAGCTATGCCGTGTATTTCATGGAAAAACAGGGCGTCGACAACACTTCTCTCATTCAGGCAATTATGAGCGTTGAGGAAGGAAATGATAACAGGGAAGACGAAGAAGAATATATCAGAGAAGAAAAGGAAGATACTGACAGCCCTGAAGAAAAAGAGTACAGAAAAGAAAAAACTCACTCAGGCAGTTCGATGAGCAGCTATGCTCCCTGCCTTAATGATACACTCAAAGACCCTAATCCCCTTATCGGACGTGAAGCCGAGCTTGACCGTACTATCCAGATCCTTTGCCGAAAGGATAAAAACAATCCTCTGCATATCGGCGAACCCGGAGTCGGAAAAACAGCAATAACCTACGGACTTGTAACGAGAATAAACGAAAACAAAGTCCCGGATGCAATAAAGGGCGCAAAAGTATTTGCACTTGATCTTGGCGGAATGCTCGCAGGAACACAGTTCAGAGGCGATTTTGAAAAGAGGATAAAGAGTGTTCTGTCAAAAATTGAAAAATATGAAAAACCTATCATCTATATCGATGAAATTCACAATCTTGCAGGTGCCGGTGCTGTCGGAGAAAGTTCATTTGACGCTTCAAATCTCTTAAAACCGTATCTTGCAGACGGACATATCCGATTTATCGGAGCGACAACATTTGAAGAATACAAAAAATATTTTGAGAAAAACAAGAGCCTTGTAAGACGTTTTCAGAACATTGAGATCACTGAACCAAGCGAGGACGAGGCAGTAAAGATCCTTGAAGGCTTAAAGGACGGATATGAAAAATTTCACCATGTCAAATATGAAAAGGACCTCATGGAATATGCTGTTCATATGAGTTCAAAATATATAAACGAACGTTTCCTTCCTGACAAAGCAATAGATCTTATCGATGAAGCAGGTGCTTTCAGAAAGCTTCATCCTGTCGAAGGAGAAGAGCAGACAGTTGACAGGGATGTTATAAACGAAGTGCTCACAAAAATATGCAGAGTACCTGTCGAAAGCGTTGAAACAGATGATACAAGCGCGCTTTCAGGACTTGAAGACAAGATAAAGAACATGATTTTCGGACAGGACGAGGCAGTGACTCAGGTGGTCAACGCAGTCAAATTTTCAAAAGCAGGACTCCTTGAAGAGAATAAACCTTTGGCAAGCCTTCTGTTTGTAGGACCTACAGGTGTCGGAAAAACGGAGATAGCAAAGAGCCTTGCAAAAGAGCTCGGAGTAAAGCTTATCAGATTCGATATGAGTGAATACGGAGAAAAGCATGCTGTTGCCAAGCTCATAGGATCTCCGGCAGGCTATGTCGGCTATGAGGACGGCGGACTTCTCACCGAGGCGGTCAGAAAGACACCTTCAGCAGTTCTTTTGCTTGACGAAATAGAAAAAGCACATTCGGATATCTATAACATCCTTCTTCAGGTAATGGACTATGCGACACTTACTGACAATCAGGGCAGAAAAGCTGATTTCAGAAACATAATTCTCATCATGACATCAAACGCCGGTGCAGAAAAACTCGGAAAGACTACCATAGGATTTAACAGTTCGTCAAAAAACAGCGGAGTTATAATGGAGTCTGTCAAAAACACCTTCCAGCCGGAATTCAGAAACCGTTTAAACAAGGTAGTTGTTTTCAACAGTATGAACGATGATATGGCAAAACTCATCATAAACAGAAAACTAAAAGAACTTTCTGAAAAACTTGCTGCAAAGAACATCACTTTTTCAGCCGATGACAGTGCAAAAGAACTTATTTCCAAAAAAGGAATCAGTGTGGAATTTGGTGCACGTGAGGTTGACAGGGTTATAAGAAATGAAATAAATACTATGTTTGTGGATGATATTCTCTTTGGATCGCTCAAAAACGGAGGTTCTATTTTCCTGACAGCACACGATGACAAATTTTCATATAATAAAGAATAAAGTATTCGCAAAGGATATTTCCAGCCTCTTAAGGTGGCGGGTTCTATCCTTTCATTTATTTGGATTTGTATTTGTTATGGCGGATGACTATTATGTATTTTCATATACATTAACACCTGTTTTGGAAAACAATACCATAACGTATGCATGTATATTTTTCTGTAACAACTTTCTTGATGTAAACGTGTGAAAATATATTCCTGACAAATATCTGCCGGAAAATTTTGATGCAGGTCAGTTTAACACGTATAAAAAAATTTTGAATAAAAAAGGATAATAAAATATGAAAAAAAATGTTTTTATAAGTGTATTTCTTTTTGTAGCCGGTGTTATAGTATTATGTATGTCGACCAGATCAGTCATTGTTTCACTTACAGGTGAGAAAATAACAGCAACTGTAGTAAGTATGGAAGCATACAACGATTTCTTCTTTGATACAACTTTTCGCTATAAGGATGC
>JAZQPR010000098.1:0-37303 GCA_045628605.1 Oscillospiraceae bacterium | reverse complement strand
GGCTTAGGTGATTGCAGGGCTTTGCGGTCGCCCTGCACCTTCGCATATATTTCGTTTAGATGTTATTTGGTGGGGAGGGCTTAGGTGATTGCAGGGCTTTGCGGTCGCCCTGCACCTTCGCATATATTTCGTTTAGATGTTATTTGGTGGGGAGGGCTTAGGTGATTGCAGGGCTTTGCGGTCGCCCTGCACCTTCGCATGCACCTTCGCATACACATTCGTAATACATATTAGCTATTTGATTTTTATTTCTGGGATTTCAGGAAATCGGTGATGGATTTGTCGGCGTATTTTACTTCTTCGTAGAGTTCGGCGGCGGAGATGCGGAAGGCGCCGTTGCCGAGGATTATTACCTGCTCCATTCCGTCGGAAGTGGCTACTCTTACTCGGTGGTCTTTGGAAAGGTCGTGAGAGATTTTTTCGATGTAGGTGTCGGCGGTTTCGGCTTCTTTGGTGTAAACTACGCTGATGTTTCCGTGTTTTTCGACTTCGCGTCCGCTTCCTTTTACTTTGTAGGCGTCAAATACTACTATTACTTCACAGTTGAAAACGCCCTGATAGTTGCACATGGTGTTGATGAGCATGCTTCTCGCAAGATCAAGATTGGTTTTGGCTATATTATTTAATTCGTTCCATGAAAAAATAATATTATATCCGTCTACAAGAAGATATTCCGGTCCTTTTGGAAGAGGCTTGGCTTTAAAGGATACTTCCATGTCCTTCTTCTCTTTTTTGGTTTTAAAAGCATTTCTGCTTTTTTCCGGATCCGTCTTTCCGTATGTCATTTCAAAAATAGCCATCAGTTCTTTTTCACCGGCTTCTGCTTTTTTAAATAAATTAGTATGATCTGTTTTTTCTTTTACTGATTCTTCTGATTCAAAACGTCCGGAAAGAGGAATGTGCATATGCATGTAGACTTCATCCCATGGAACCAGTACTCCTGCTCCGTGTGAACAGAAAACAGAATCACATGTATTTTCTGTATCACCGTCACAGTTATATCCCATGCTTTCTATGATCTCAGCCTCATTTCTGCACGGTCTGTAGCCGCACAGATTAAGAGAAAGCATACCTTTTCCGCTGCTGTACCCTGTTACTTCAGTCTGATATCCTCTCATTTCACTGACAGGAGCCTCTCCTTTTATAACGGCTGTATTTTCTACTATTTCCGGTGCTGAAAATGTGCCGTCCATCCTTGTGATATCTGACATTGCCCTTCCTACAAATTCAGAAGGCAATTCAAGTGAAAACTCATACCATGGTTCAAGAAGAACACTCTCTGCCATTCGAAGACCCTGCCTTACAGCACGGTATGTAGCCTGCCTGAAATCGCCGCCCTCAGTATGCTTCAGATGGGCTTTGCCGGATACAAGCGTTATCTTCATATCTGTTATCGGAGACCCTGTAAGAACGCCTACATGAGTCTTTTCGTTCAGATGAGTCAATATCAGTCTCTGCCAGTTTTTATCAAGTATTTCTTCTCTGCAGTCAGTTTCAAAAACCAGCCCGCTCCCTTGCTCAAGAGGCTCCATGACCAGATGAACTTCTGCATAATGCTTAAGAGGTTCGTAATGGCCAACACCTTCAACTGCTTCCTTTATAGTTTCCTTGTAAGCAATATTTCCATGAACAAAATCAACATCCATTTTGAATCTTTCCATAGCTATGCTTTTAAGAACATCAAGCTGGATCTCGCCCATTACCTGAACATGTATCTCTTTTAACTGTCCGTTCCATACTACATGAAGCTTCGGCTCCTCTGATTCAAGCTTCTTAAAATAAGACAATGCCTGAGAAGGAGTGATATCAGAATGGATCTCTGCTTTGTAAGTCAGTACAGGTTCGATCATTCCTTCAGGCGTATCCTCTTCATCACCGAGACCTTCGCCGGGAAATGTATCACTTAATCCGGCTGCTGCACATATCATGCCCTGATATACTTCATCCACTGCCTGAAATTTTGTTCCGGAATAAATTCTTAAATGGTTTATCTTCTGAACATTCCCATTTTCCTCAATAACCGATCTGACTTTAAGACTTCCTCCGGTTATTTTCATATGAGTCAGTCTGTTGCCCTGATCATCCTCGGAAATTTTATATACTTTTGCAGAAAAATTTTCCCTTACTTCATTTTCAAGTGTATAATGATCAAACCCTTTAAGAAATTCTTCCACACCCTTCATTTTCAAAGCAGAACCAAAATAGCACGGAAATATTTTTCTTTCTTTGATACAGATTTTGATTTTTTCATCATCAACGCTTCCGTTTTCAAGATACTCATGCATCATATCCTCATCGCAGACAGCAGTCTCTTCAAAAAAAGAATCTGACGATGTATCGGAAAAATCAACTATATTTGCCGAAAGTTTTTTCTTGAGTTCATTTAAAATAGTTTCCTTATAAGTCCCCTCCATATCCATTTTATTTACAAACAGAAAAACAGGAACATTATAATGGTCAAGCAGTTTCCAGAGAGTTCTTGTATGATTCTGTACGCCGTCCGATCCGTTTATTACAAGAACAGCATAGTCAAGAACCTGAAGAGTTCTCTCTGTTTCAGCTGAAAAATCAATATGACCCGGGGTATCAAGAAGGTATACCTCTGAATTCTGAAGATGCATCACAGCCTGCTTTGAAAATATAGTAATTCCTCGTTCACGCTCAAGAGAATAAGTATCAAGAAAAGCATCCTTATGATCAACACGACCCAGTTTTCTTATATCACCCGAGCTGTACAGCATAGCTTCTGACAGTGTTGTCTTTCCTGAATCAACATGAGCAAGTATTCCCGCTGCAAATCGTTTCATTATAATTTTCCTTTCATAGTATACTAAAACCCGGCTACATGTTTATAATATGCAGCCGGGTGAATTATTATTTTATAATAAGTGATGCCAGAATGAATAATTATTCTTCTGTTTCATCAGTTTCTTCTGCATCTTCATCATCTGCAAGAAGTGCACGAATTGAAAGGCTTACACGCTTGTTTTCAATATCGCATTCTGTGATCTTAACATCAACTTCTTCACCAATAGAAAGTACATCCTTAACATTATCTACTCTCTTGTTAGCGATCTGTGAAATATGAATAAGTCCGTCAACACCGTCAATGATGTTTGCAAATGCACCGAATGACTGGATTGAAACGATCTTAGCCTTAACTACATCGTCAACCTTGTAGTTGTTCTTGAACTGTTCCCAAGGATTGTCTTCGTCTTTTCTGTAACCGAGAGAAATTCTTCCTGTTTCCTTGTTGAGTTCCTTGATATAAACTTCAAGAACATCGCCAAGTTTAACAACTTCTGAAGGATGTTTGATTCTCTTCCATGAAAGTTCAGAAACATGAACCATACCGTCAACTCCGCCAAGATCTACGAAAGCACCGTAGTTTGTGATTGACTTAACTTCACCCTGGTATTTTTTGCCTACTTCAGCATCATCCCAGAATTTCTTCATAGCTTCTTCTCTGATGTCTTTCTTTACGTTCTTGATAGAACCAACTGCTCTTCTGCGGTTAGGAATTACATCGATAAGCTTGAACTGTACTGTCTGTTTGAGAAGTGTTTCAAGAGCTTCTTCACGAGCGAGACCTGTGTGTGATACAGGGATAAATACGCCGATTCCTTCAGAATTAACGATTACACCGCCCTTAACTACCTTTGAAACTGTTCCTTCAAGGATCTTTCCTTCTTCCTGAGCTTTTACAATGTTGTCAAAGCCAACGAGTTCATCAACTTTTTTCTTTGAAAGTGTAGCAATACCATCCTGATCGTTGATCTTGATTACAAGAAGATCAACTTCATCGCCAACTGAAACTACATCACATGGTTTCTTGGAAGGATCATTTGTAAGCTCTGACAAGCTGATGAAACCTGTGTGTTTAGTACCAATATCAACAATTGCCTCAGAATTGTTTAAACCAACTATGATTCCTTTTATCCTTTCACCTGTATGTATTTTCTTGAAGGACTGTTCAAGTGCCTCCGCGAAGTTAATTTCTTCTTCATCGATGTTGTTTTGAATTTCAGCCATTTTTTGAATAACCTCCTTAATTATATAAGCCGGCGTTGATGCTCCGGCCGTGATACCAATATCAGATGCTCCCTTAAAATCAAGATCATACAGCTCATCAGCGCCTTCAATAAGGTAAGTTTTGCAGTAATCACTGCAAACATTAAAAAGCTTTAGAGTATTTGAGCTGTGTTTTCCGCCTATAACGATCATAATATCAGAACGTCCGGCTAATTCAATGGCATCATTCTGACGAACTGAAGTTGCATTACATATCGTATCGAATATTTCAGCAGCATTTTTACAGGTATCGGGAATAATGCTTAAGCATTTACTCCACACTATTATATTATACGTTGTTTGCGCAACAATTGCAACCTTTTTTCCTAAAAAACCTGAGTTTTTTTTAAAAATTGTTTCAAGTTCCCTGTCATCCGCAAAAACATAGCATTCTCCGGAGCAGTGTCTGACGATTGCATCGACCTCAGGATGGTTTCTGTCACCTGCAATAAGTATAATTTTGCCATTTTCTGACTGTTCCTGGACTATTTTGTGTATTTTGGCAACAAAAGGACAAGTGGCGTCAATGTACTGATTTCCCATTTTTTCCAGTTCTTCATATACATTTTTTCCCACTCCGTGAGATCTCAGTATTACTCTTTCATCAGATTTGAGTTCAGATAATTCGTTTACTATTCTTACACCCTTTTGTTCAAGATCATTTACAACATGTGAATTGTGAATTATCGGTCCGAAAGTTGCAACTTTACCGCCTTTTTCAATTTCCTCATAAACAAGCTTTATTGCCCGGTCCACACCAAAACAAAAGCCCGCTGATTTTGCCACTTCTATACTCATATCATTTCTCCACCAGTTCTGATATAGATCCCATTATCTTCAGCTTCAGTTCTTTAAGCTCTCTCGGAGCAGGATTTTCACTTATCTGAAGATCCTCAGGTCTGATAGGTGTTCCATATCTTACAGTTATTTTTTTTCTGAATTTAAGCTTACCCTCATAAGCAATTCCTACCGGAACAACATATGCATTTGACTTTGCTGCGATCAATGCAACTCCTGTTTTTCCTCTTCCGACCTTTCCGTCCTTTGAACGGGTACCTTCAGGAAATATAACAAGATTTTTACCGCTTTTCAGTTTTTCAACAGCCTGATCTATGACACCTCTGTCACCCTTGCCTCTTTCAACAGGGAATGCACCGAAAGAACGAATCAGGAGACTAAAAACCGGATTTTTAAACAGTTCCTCTTTTGCCATATAGGTACATCTTCTTTTTTCAGCAAGTGAAAGTAAAATCGGATCCAGATATGAACGGTGATTGCATGCAAGAACCTTTACATCACTGCATTTAAGGTTTTCCTTTCCTTCATATTTCAAAGAAAAGGCTGCCTTCATTGACAGATATCCTATTCCCCTTATTAGCCAGTAGAACATATTTTTCACCTCTGTTTTTCTTCTGTTTTTCTGATAAGGGATTCTATCAGATCTATGACCTCTTCTTTTGTCATATTTGTAGTATCGACCAGAACAGCATCTTCAGCCTGCTTCAAAGGTGAAACCGCTCTGTTCATATCATTTTCATCACGCTTAATAATATCCTTAAGTATTTCCTCAAAAGAAATGCTCTTGTCTTCTGTTTCAAGCATTCTTCTTCTCGCTCTTTCCTCAGGACTTGCTGTAAGAAATATTTTAAGTTCTGCATTTGGAAGGACCACTGTTCCGATGTCTCTTCCATCCATTATAATATTATTTTCAGATGCTATTTTTTTCTGTAAATCAAAAAGGAACTGTCTTACTTCAGGAATTGCTGATACTGTCGAAGCTCCCATCGACACCTCAGGCGTTCTGATTTTGTTTGAAACATCATCGCCGTTTACATACACTCTCTGTTCGCCGTTTTCAAAGCCCAGCTTTATGCTCAGTGAAGGAAGAAGCGAACAAACCATCGATTTGTCGTTCGGATCTATTCCTTTATTTATAACACTTAATGCAACTGATCTGTACAGTGCTCCTGTATCAGCATAGATATATCCGGTTTTTTTTGAAACAGCTTTTGCTATTGAACTTTTTCCCGCTCCTGCCGGTCCGTCTATTGCAACATTTATCATATTTTTTCCTCCGTTTTATATTTTTTCACCGGCTGCATGTCCGGTTGAGAATGCGATCTGAAGATTGAATCCTCCTGTATATCCGTCAACATCTATTATTTCACCTGCAAAATATAATCCTTCACAGATTTTTGACTTCATGGTTTTCGGGTCAATTTCCTTAACACTTACTCCTCCGCTCGTTACAATTGCCTCTTCAACAGGTCTGAAACCTGTAATGCTCATTTTAAGACACTTTAACACTCCGATGAGATCCTGACGCTGCTTTTTGGAAATACTTCCGGCTTTGAGATCACCCGGAATTCCTGATAATCTGACAACTACAGGAACAAGTGCTGCAGGGAGAAGCTTTCTGAGTGTTTCAGAAAATGTCAGCTTTGAAAATTCTTCATAATCCCTCAGCAGTCTGGCATCAAGCTTTTTCTCATCAAGTCCCGGCTTCAGGTCAAGAACCAGCTTAAACCTGTCTTTTTCCATTTTTCTGATCCTTGAACTTGCTGTCAGAACCAGAGGACCTGTCACTCCGAAATATGTAAATGACATTTCACCAAGCTCTGAAAATATTTTTTTATTTCCATCATAAAGTGAAAGAGAAACATTTTTTAAATTAAGTCCGGAAAGTTCACCGCAAAACTTTTCTGATATTTCCAGAGGAACAAGTGACGGAACTATATCTGTCACAGTATGTCCTGCCTCTTTTGCAAAAATATATCCGTCTCCGGTCGAACCGGTAAGAGGATATGAGGCACCTCCTGTCGCTATAAGAACATTTTCCGAACTGTATTCAGCATTTTCTGTTTTGACCCCGCTGCAGACTCCGTCTTTTATTATCAGAGATACAACTCTTTCTTTCAGAAATTTAACCCCTCTTTTTTTCATCATTTTTTCAAGAGCAGCTGCAATATCATTTGCATTGTCAGAAACCGGAAATACTCTGTTTCCTCTTTCGGTTTTCAGCGGAACACCGGCTCTCTCAAAAAAACTCATAACATCTGACGAATCAAATGCCGAATATGAACTGAACAGGAATCTGGAATTCACAGGTATGTTTTTCATAAACTCATCGGCATCACAGTTATTTGTAACATTGCATCTTCCCTTGCCGGTTATCCTGATCTTTTTTCCGACTTTTCCGTTTTTTTCAATTACGGCAACATTTCTGCCTCGTGCTGCTGCAGTTACTGCCGCAATACATCCTGCAGCCCCTGCACCGATGATTATTACATCAAAATCCAATGATTTCACCTCTGCTCATTATCTGATTTTTCATAGACATCATATTCATCCCAGATATGCTCAAGCGTATCAAAGCTCTGATTGATCTCATCCTGTTTTTTCAGGCTGACAGCAACTATAAGCGCATTTATCAGGCTCATCGGTGCAACCAGAGAATCAGCAAAAGAAACCATGTCACTTCCTGCAGTCATAACATATCTGGCATTTCTGGCAATTGGAGATGACATACTGTCCGTGATTGCAATAACTTTCGCTTTTCTTTCAGAACAAAAGTCCATCGCTATAGTAGTCTGCTTCGAATATCTCGGAAAACTTAATCCTATCACTATGTCATCTTCACTTACTCTGAAAAGTCCCTGAAGCAGATCACTGGTTCCAAGATTACTGAGTAATTTAACATCTTCAAACATAATGCTTAAGTAATATTTCAGAAAAGCGGCCGGAGCAGCTGCACTTCTTGATGCCACGATATAAATCCTTCTGGCGCCGGCTATAGCTTCAACTGAGCCTGCAAAAGCGGCTCTGTCTCCGTTATCAATAGTATTTCTGATTCTCTCAATATCCAGACTCATTACTTTTTCGTATACATCTTCATCTCTCATCAGAGAACTGGCAACTTCTATTCTCTGTGCAGAAGTAAGACGTACTTTCATTATTTCACGCAGATTATCCTGAAATTCCGGATAGCCCTCATATCCAAGTTCCGTTGCAAATCTTACAACAGTTGATTCACTGACACCGACTATCTGCCCAAGAGAAGCTGCTGTCATAAATGAAGCTTTCTGATAATTTTCAAGTAAATAATCAGCAATTCTTTTATGTCCTTTTGACATATCATCATATTTGCTTTTTATAATATTGAAAACATCTTTATTCATATAAAACTCACCTTGATATATATTAATTTAATGCTGCATTGTTTTTATTTATCCAATTTATTTTAATAAATTTTTTTCAGTAAAGAGCTATTCCTCGAAAGAAACAGTTAATTTATTCCCGTCAGATTTAAAAATTACTGTACCTTTCAAATCCGTACGATAAACATAATCAGCTGTATTATAAATTGTGTTAACTGTCTTTTTTGACGGGTGACCGTATTCATTACCGGCACCGCATGATATAACTGCATATTCAGGAAATACTTTTTTTATAAATTCGTCTCCTGATGATGATGAACTTCCGTGATGACCAACTTTAATTACATCAGCTTCAAGAGAGAACTCTGAATTTAAAAGATCCGTCTCACTTTCATTTTCCGCATCTCCCATAAATAAAAATGTATTTTTATGGTGTTCGGCCTTCAGAACAACCGATGAATTATTTAAATCATTATAATATGAAACCGGACCAATAACAGTCATCTTTACATCTCCGACTTCACAGCTCATTCCCGGCTCTGCAATAATAATGTCAATATCTTTTTCAGCAATTGCATCAAGAAAATCTTCAAACAAATAAGAAGAAGGGATCAGATCATCAGGAAGATCCGGCATTATTACATGATCAACTTCATATTCTGAAAGAACACTGATAAGTCCGCCGATATGATCGGAATGCGGATGCGTTGCAACAACGTAATCAAGTTTTTCTACAGCATGTTCTTTTAAAAATGAAATTACTTTTTCCCCTTTTTCTTTTTCGCCCGCATCGATCAGAACATAATGACCGTTTGATGAGATCAGTTCAGAATCACCTTGTCCGACATCAATAAAGCTGACTGTTGTACACTCTGAAAAATCATATTCTTTTCCAAGATGCAAAACACTCATCATATGCTCATAAGAACACAATCCCGATTTATCAGCTATTGCTGCTGCAGCGATAAATACCAGAAACAGAAGAATAAAACCTGCTTTTATTCTTCTTATTATCTTTTTCTTTTTGTTTTGCTTTTTTCGTCTTTCCATTTTCCGGATGTTTTCCTTCTGTCTGTTGTTTTATTATTTCCTGAAAATGAATTCTTTGAAACTGTCGTTTTTTTATTATTATAAGGTTTTCCGGTTCCCGGTCTTGACGGATTACCGGGTGCCTTCTCTGAAACCAGGCATTTCGGAGAATCACCGATCAGATCTCTTCGTCCTGCCATCTTCAAAGCTTTTATTACAATATCATGATTTTCAGGTCTGAAATACTGAAGAAGTGCTCTCTGCATAGCCTTTTCCTCAGAAGTTTTCGGAACAAATACTTCTTTCATTGTATACGGATCCAGTCCGGTATAGAACATGCATGTTGAAATTGTTCCCGGAGTAGGATAAAAATCCTGCACCTGTTCAGGTCTTATTTTGTTTTCCTTTAAAAACAAAGCAAGTTCAATTGCTTCCTTTAGAGTACTTCCCGGATGGGATGACATAAGATACGGAACCAGATACTGTTCTTTATCTATTCCTTTTGTTATTTCATAAAAACGTTTCTGAAATTTTACATATGCTTCTATGTGAGGCTTTCCCATCTTGTCAAGAACCACATCGGAACAATGCTCAGGAGCAACCTTCAGATGACCGCTGACATGATATTTTATCAGTTCTTTCATAAATTCATCATCCGGATCCTCAAGAAGGTAGTCATATCTTATTCCGGAGCGTATGAAAACGCGCTTGACGCCCTTGATCTGTCTTAACTTTCTTAATATTTCAAGATATTCAGAATGGTCAACCTTCAAAGCCTTGCATGGTGCAGGCGCAAGACATTTTTTTCCTTTGCACAGTCCCATTGTAAGCTGTTTTTCACATCCGGGATCTCTGAAATTTGCTGTTGGACCGCCGACATCATGAATATATCCTTTAAAATTCGGCATTTTTGTAAGGATCTCAGCCTCTTTAAGTATTGATTCTTCACTTCGTTTTGAGATTCTTCTTCCCTGATGAAGCGCTATCGAACAAAAATTACAGAAACCGAAGCAGCCTCTGTTATGGGTTATGGAAAATTCAACTTCCTCAATTCCGGGAACGCCGCCTTCTTTTTCATACATAGGATGATAGGCTCTCATATAAGGAAGACTGTATACCCAGTCCATTTCCTCAGTTGTAAGTGCATATGGAGGAGGCGTCTGAACAAGCATCTTATTTCCATGACGCTGAATTACTGTTTTTCCGTATACTTCATCCTGCTGGTCATACTGGATCCTGCATGCTTTGGCATAAGCCTTTTTATTTTCGCATACCTGTTTGAAATCCGGACATTCTGCAGCCCCGATCGGCGTATTCACCGGATCTGTAAGATAACAGGTTCCTCTTATTTCTGTAAGTTCATGAATATTTCTTCCGCTTTTAAGCGCATCAGCTATCTCAATTATCTGATGCTCCGACATTCCGAACATCAGAAGATCAGCACCGCTTTCAACAAGAATTGACGGTCTGACAGCATCATCCCAGTAATCATAATGAGCAAACCTTCTGAGTGAAGCTTCAAGTCCTCCGATAGCTACAGGCATATCCTCACCAAATATTCTTTTCACAGCCTTGCTGTATACAATTACAGCTCTGTCAGGACGTTTTCCTGCTTTTCCGCCTGCTGTATACGCATCATCTGAACGTTTTCTTTTTGCTGCAGTATAATGAGCAACCATTGAATCTATATTTCCGGAAGTGATCAGAAATGCATATTTCGGAGTTCCGAGTTTTTTAAAATCTTTATCGTTTTTCCAGTCGGGCTGTGCAATTATCCCTACAGAATAGCCCCTGGCTTCAAGTACTCTTGAAATAATGGAAATACCAAAACTGGGATGATCAACATATGCATCCCCTGTAATAAGAATGAAATCAAGCTGCTTTATGCCTCTTTCATCCATATCCTCTCTGCTGACAGGTAAAAATCCGTTCAAATGATAAGCCTCCAAATCTGTATATTACTTATTCGTTTGTGCTTTCAACAGAACGCATCCTTCGTTCTGTCCACTGAGCTTTTGTCATAAGAATTTTTCTGGGCTTCGAACCCTCTGAAGGTCCGACTATTCCCATCTGCTCAAGCTCATCTATTATTCTTGCAGCTCTTGCATATCCGAGTTTAAGTTTTCTCTGAAGAGATGAAGTGGATGCCTGACCAAGATCAACAATTATATCAATTGCTTTTTCGATCAGTTCATCATCACCGCTCTGTGAAGAATCAATATTTCCTGAAGATTTTTCACCCTTCGGAACAGGAATATTCTTCTCAATTTCATCCAGAATCTCATCACTGTACTCTGCAACTGCATTTTTCTTTATAAAATCAATAACAGCCTCTATTTCTTTGGTTGAACAGAAACAGCCCTGCACTCTGACTGGCTTCGGTATTCCTGAAGGGAAATACAGCATATCACCCTGTCCCAGAAGCTTTTCAGCTCCACCGGTATCAAGAATTGTTCTTGAGTCTGTCTGAGACATTACTGAGAGAGCTATTCGGCTCGGAATATTTGCTTTGATAAGACCTGTAATAATATCGACTGTAGGACGCTGTGTTGCTATAATAAGATGCATTCCTGCCGCTCTGGCCATCTGTGCAAGACGACAGATAGCGTCTTCAACTTCATTTGAAGCCGCCATCATAAGATCAGCAAGCTCATCTATGGCAATTACTATCTGCGGCATTGATTCGATCTGTCCGTCGGATTCTGCAGCCATTTCATTATAACCTGAAAGATCTCTGACGTTATTTTCAGCAAAAAGCTTATATCTTCTGAGCATTTCCTGAACAGCCCAGTTAAGTGCACCGGCTGCTTTTCTCGGATCTGTTACTACAGGGATCAGAAGATGCGGTATACCGTCATAAACTTTAAATTCAACTATTTTAGGGTCAATAAGAAGCAGTCTTACCTGTTCAGGAGTTGATTTGTACAGGATACTCATAATGATCGAGTTTGTACAAACTGATTTTCCTGATCCTGTTGAACCTGCAATAATTACATGAGGCATTTTTGCAATATCACCGATAACTGCTTTTCCGGCAATATCTCTTCCAACTGCAAAAGAAAGCTTACTTTTTGAATTTTTAAATTCAGGACTTTCGATAAGATCACGAAGAGCAACCGTATCCTTTGAAGCATTAGGAACTTCTATTCCGACAGCAGCTTTTCCGGGAATCGGAGCTTCAATTCTGACACCGGCTGCTGCAAGATTAAGAGCTATATCATCTGCAAGACCGGTGATCCTTGATATTTTCACACCGGGTGAAGGCTGAAGCTCATATCTTGTTACGGTCGGACCTCTGTGAATATCAACAAGACTGGTTTTAACGCCAAAATTTTCAAGAGTGCTTACAAGCTTTACAGCTGTATTCTGCATCTCAATTTCAGACTCATTTTCTCCGGCATTGTTGATTCCTGATTTAAGGAAATCAATAGGAGGAAACTTGTATGCCTTTTTGACAGGAACATTGACATAATCTGTCTTTTTATCAAGATTTACAACATGTCTTTCAGGACTTTCGTGTTCATCAGATTTCGTTTCCGGTGTTTTTTCAATCGGGATATCAATCGAATCTGAATCATGATCTGAAACGATTGCTGCAGATATATTTTCTTGATTTTCATTGAGCATGGATACAAGTTCTTCTGACTTTTTTTCTTCCTTGCTTTTTCTGTTTCTGAAAAAGTTTTTTATTTCATTGAATTTTTCTCCGAGATCAATATACTCATCGTCGTCATCATCCTCCTCATCATCAATATCAGAAGGATTTGGCAAAGGTTCTTTTTTAGGTTTAACATTTTCCTTTTTCATCTTTGCTGGAATTTTTTCCGGTTCAGGCATTCTGTCCTCAATAACAGTTTCAACAGATTCATCCTCATATTCAAGTTCTCTCTGGGCAGCTCTGTACATTCTCCTGGATTCAGCTTCTTCACGAAGAGAATCAAAAGATGATCTGATTTTTGAAAAAGGTGATCTTACCGTATCAAAAAGTCTCAGAAGAGTAAAATCTGTCATAAGCATTACGATCACAAAAACAAGAAGTATCAGAATGATCTTTGCACCTGTAATACCAAACACAGATATCAGCGGAATACCGACCACAGCGCTTAAAACACCGCCGCTTTTTAATTGTATTCCTTCATTATACAGAATATTTATTTTTTCAGACAAACCATCGCCTTTGATATTTCCAATAAAAATGACCTGTACAACAGAACTTAACAGTAAAGTCAGAAAACCGCCCTGAATAAATCTTGACAGGATCATATCTTTTGTTTTGTCCTTAGCAATCATAAATGAAGCATAAAACAATATCGGAGATACAAGAAATACTGAAACACCAAAACTTCCGCGAATCAGTTTGTGAAGTGCCTGCCATCCTGCTGACCCTTCCACAACAGTAAGCAGAAGAATAAAAATACCTATAGAGAATAATATTATTGACCAGAAATTATTATCATAAGAATGAACCTGCGGTTTTTCCTTGGAATCAGATTCTTTCTTCTTTCTTTTTTTCTTTCCGGGAGTGGAAACTTCAGCCATTTTATACTCCTTTCAAAAACAATAACCAAATCAGCCGCATATATCTATAATTATACCACGTTTTTATCTGTTCATGCAACTGTTTTTAAAAATATGTCTTTTTACAAAATAAGGCAGTTTTAAAAAATTTCCTTTTCAACAGAAAAACGCTGTTTCTGTAAAGAAACAGCGTTAAAAAACTGATTAAAAATATACTATATGTGATATTATTCAGCATCCGGAACCATTCGTCCTGAACTGTCAAAGTGATGAACTGTTCCCTGGTATTCGTAATCACCTTCAACGATAATACCGTCATTACCATAGAAAAAGACTGTTCCGTTTGTTTCAACAAAACCTTTCTGCAATGAACCGTTCAGATCGAAATAATACATATTTCCGTCAATTGAAGTATAACCTGTCGACATTTTTCCTTCATTTTCAGGATTAAAGTAATAGGTTGCTCCGCCTTCCTGGAATGTATGCCATCCTACCATTCGTTTTCCTGAATCGTCAAACCAGTAGTTGTATCCATTTATTCTTATAAATCCTGTTACACACTTTCCGTCATCATCTTTTCTTGATGAGAAATAATAAACATCATTGCCGGATGCTCTGAATGCATTAAACACCTGTCTGCCGTCCGGATCAAAGAATATTTTTCCGCCGTTATAGTTCTGCATTCCGGTAAGCATTTTGTAGCTGCTGCTGTCGTACATATAGAACAGACTGCCATCCTGTATTCTTCCTGAAACAAGAGCACCATCAGAACCGGCATAATAATGGTCAGAACCAAGACTGATATGTCCTTTCTGCATAATACCCTGATCATTGAAAATATATTTCTTTCCGTCAATATCCTTAATACCGACAACATATTTTTTATTCTGATCAACGTAGCATTTGCTTCCGTCTTCATTTTCATGCCATCCTTCAGTAAGCTCATCTTTCTTTGTCTCAGCCTTTTCGCTTTCTTTTACAGTGGATGTAACTGCTTTTGTTGTTTCTGATTTTACTGAAGAGGAAGGAATATATGTTCCTTTTTCATCAAAATCAAAATTCATTTTTTCTCCGTTAAACTCAAGAGAATTATATTTTCCATATGCAGAATAGTAATCATTTGTGAAATAATGATAAACCGTACTGCCGTTTTCTATTATTTCAACCCAGCCTCTCTGAAGCTTTCCGTCCTCATCAGCGTAATAATACTTTCTTGTCTGGGTTTCTTTTACTTCAGCCTTTTCTTCTTCTGAAAGAGACTCATACTCATCAGGGGATATCTCTTTTTCATCCAGTGTCATTACTGTTGCATTGCCTTCAAACAATCCGGTCATTGCAAAATATTCATCACCAAAATAATAAGCATCTCCGCTTGATGTAACTTTAAAACCTTTTATTGCTTTTCCATTATTGTCGAAATAGTAAACATGATTAATATCAGATTTTTCTTCATCAGGTGCGACTATTTTGATATCACCTTTGAACATCTCAAAAGCCTTACTGTCAGAAGCATCATTAAAATAATACAAATCATCCTTGATAGATGTAAGTCCGGTACATATTTTTCCTGTTTTATCAACATAAAAGAGTTTCTTATCGTGTTTTCTCCAACCCGGAGTAATACCGCCGTCCTCATCAAAAAAATATGTATCAGTTCCGATAACAGTCTGTCCTACTGCTTTTTTGTGATTCGGAAGATAATAACACGGATCACCTTTTTCATTACTATTCCAGCCGACTACTTCTGTTTCATTAACCTTTTCACCATTGTGAGAGAACATAAAACTGCTGACTATAGGAATTGAGATCAAAACAACAGCTCCGAACACACACATTCCTATCAACATTGGGTCTTGTTTTTTCTTACGTCTGCCAGGACTATACTTTGCCAAATCCATGCACCTCTAACTTATTAATATTTTTTAGTACCGAATACTATCTTTATCAATTTTATCATATTTTAATTTACTTTGCAAGAAAAAAATTCAAAACATAAAAAATGTTTTTTTGTTGATATTTCAGCCATAAACTTAATTTTCTTATTTAAAACAAAAATTCGCAGTCCGATCCGGAAATTCTGTCCATAAAAATTTCCAAAAAGAACTGCGAAATTATTTTTTGTAAATTGTGTTTTCTGATTATTTAATTATGCTGACTGTGCTTTATCGTTATAGCATTCAAAAGCCTTTTCTATAAATTCCTGATCTTTGTTTTTGGTTACTGCACTTACAGCAGGAACTACTATAATACCTAAGATCATTGTAATTGCACCTGCATTTATAGGTGAAGCAAGATTTAAAGGAAGAGAAGCTGCTGCTTTAGTTGCCTCAGGGAAAAATCCAAGACTGAAGATAACTGTGTGAACAAGTGTAAGTCCAACCCCCATTGCAAAGCTTACTGCAACTGCAGCTTTGGTGATCTTTTTGCTGAAAAGACCATACATAAACGGTGCAAGGAAAGATCCTGCAAGAGCACCCCAGGAAATAGACATAAGAGTAGAAATATATGCATTTTTATTAAGTGCCATAACAACTGAAATTATAAGGAACAGTGCAATAAAAATTCTCATTACAAGAACTTCCTTCTTTTCGTTCATTTTTCCTTTTGTAAGCGGACGAACAAGATCTATTGTAACTGTTGAACTTGAAGTAAGAACAAGTGATGAAAGAGTTGACATGGAAGCTGATAAAACAAGAACAACTACAAGACCTATCATAATTTCAGGAAGACATGAATCAAGCATTGACGGAACAATTGCATCAAAATCAAGTTTTCCGTTAGAGAGTGTATTTATAAAAGTTTTTCCTGTTGCAGCAGCTTCTTCTGCATTTGCACTGCAGTATGTTCTTCCAAGTCCTCCGAGGAAATATGAACCGCCTGCAACAACAAGAGCAAATACTGTTGAAATTACTGTACCTTTTTTTATTGCATCCTCACTTTTTATTGCATAGAATTTGTGAACCATCTGCGGAAGTCCCCATGTACCAAGTGAAGTAAGGATTACAACGCCGATAAGATTGATAGGATCAGGTCCGAAAATGCTTCCAAGAGATCCGGATTTGATATTTGCTGCTTCAATATCTTTAAGCTCTTTAACTGCATTTGTAAAACCGCCCTGTCCGTTAAGAGCAAAAATAACAACTGCTGCAATACCGCCAAGCATGATTATTCCCTGTACGAAATCGTTGATTGCTGTAGCCTTGTAGCCTCCGAGGATTACATATACAGCAGTGAGAAATGCCATGGCAATGATACATGTTTCATACTTAATATTGAAAGCCATCGAGAAAAGTCTTGAAAGACCGTTGTATACAGATGCTGTATATGGCATCAGGAATAAGAAAATGATAACAGCTGATGCAGTTTTGAGTTTCTTTGAATTATATCTCTTTTCAAAAAATTCAGGCATTGTTGAAGCACCGAGATGAGTACTCATACAGCGTGTTCTTCTGCCTAAAACTACCCATGCAAGAAGGCTTCCGATAACAGCATTGCCTATACCTACCCACACTACAGAAAGTCCGTAGTTCCATCCGAACTGTCCTGCATAACCGACAAAAACAACTGCTGAAAAATAAGATGTTCCAAAAGCAAAAGCTGTCAGCCATGAACCAACATTTCTTCCGCCGAGAACAAAACTGTCTACTGATGAACCATTTTTTGAAGTGCATACACCGATTCCGATCATCATCAGAATGTACAGCACAAGAATCAGTTTAATAACCATAAAACGACCTCCGAATCATATCGGTTTAAATCATCACTGATTTAAATCTGCAATGCTTTAAACCATTAAAGTGATTTATTAATTTCAGTATAGCAGATATAAATTGTTTTGTCAAGTATTCAAAAAAAATAAACGTCTTTTCAGACGTTTATTTTTTTTATTATTCATTTTTTACCGCTGTCATAATTATTACTGATCTCGGCTTCATAACCACAGTATTTCCATAACGTTCTGTCAGCTTATTAAAATCAATATCCTTTTCAAATTTAAACCATGTATCCATTTCGATATTCCATCTCAGATAATCCGGAAGATCCGGAGGAGTGATACGCTGATTTTCCCAAAATGTATTTATGCCTATAAATACAATATCATCTTCTGTATCTTCTTTATTTCTTCCTGCATACATCAGTCCGACAAGCCGTGTATCATAATTGAAATTCTCGTTCCATGGAGAACCATTGTGGAAACTGATATCAGGGAAACCACAGTGTGCCTTATGAATATGAACTGCTTTCCTTGTCACCTTGTGCTTCTTTCTGAAAGCGATCATATATTTACAGAACTCAAACATCTCCTGATACTTGTCAAGCCGATTCCAGTCGAGCCATGATGTAATGTTGTCCTGACAATAAGCATTATTGTTTCCGAACTGTGTATTACAGAATTCATCACCGGCAGGAAACATTGCCGCTCCACGGCTGCACATAAGAACAGCAAAAGCATTTTTTCTCAGTCTGTTTCTGAGTTCAAGAACAGTGACCTCATCTGTTTCGCCCTCTATTCCGCAGTTCCAGCTGTTGTTGCCGTTATCACCGTCAGTATTGTTCCAGCCGTTCTTTTCATTATGTTTTTCATTGTATGCATACAGATCATAAAGGGTAAATCCGTCATGACAGTTGATGAAATTAACAGATGCGTTTTCACCGCGCTTTATAGGATTATAGATATCTCTTGAACCTGTGATTCGGTTTACGGCATTTCTGGCCATTCCTCCGTCACCTTTTAAGAAACATCTGAGATCATCTCTGTACTTTCCATTCCACTCAGCCCATCTTTTCCATGAAGGAAATGATCCTACCTGATACAGACCTCCTGCATCCCAGGCTTCCGCAATAAGCTTTACATCTCCGAGAATAGGGTCAAAGGCAAGTGCTTCAAGAATCGGAGGATTACTCATAGGAGAACCGTCTTCATTTCTTCCCATAATGGTAGCAAGATCAAATCTGAATCCTGATACTCTGTAATCTATTACCCAGTGTCTGAGACAGTCGAGAATAAACTGATGTACGATAGGATGATTACAGTTCAATGAATTTCCGCATCCGCTGAAATTATAATACTTTCCGTCAGGTGTCAGAAGATAGTAAATGTTGTTGTCAATTCCCTTAAATGAGAAGAAAGGTCCTCTCTCATCACCTTCAGCTGTATGATTGAAAACAACATCAAGTATAACTTCAATACCATTTTCATTAAGTTCTTTTATCAGAGTTTTTAACTCATGTCCTTCACGGTTATATTCCACAGCTGCTGTGTAACCGGTATTCGGAGCAAAAAAACATACAGTGTTGTAACCCCAGTAATTATAGAGTGTATTTCCGTCAACTACACGGATATCTTCCATTTCATCAAATTCAAAAATTGGCATAAGCTCTATTGCATTTATACCGAGTTCTTTGAAATAAGGAATCATATCCATTATTCCTGCAAAAGTACCTTTGTGTTCTTCCGGAACTTTTGAAGAAGCATCTTTTGTAAATCCTCTTGTATGGAGTTCATATATTATCAAATTCTGAAACGGTACTTTCAAAGGCTTAAAATCGCCCCAGTCAAATGTATCGTCAACTACTCTTGCACGATATGCACTTTTCTTTTCGTCATGTCTTTCTCCCCATTGACTCTGCCCGGTTACGGCTCTTGCGTATGGATCGAGAAGATATGCTTCTTTATTGAAAATAAGACCGTTCTGTCTGTCATTCGGACCGTCCATCCGGTACGCATATTCAAATTCAAAAATATCGATATCAAATACTATCATGGAAAAAGTATTTCCTATCCTGTAGGAATCAGGAAAAGGAAGCACAGCATACGGCTTGTTTTCTTTTCTCTTGAAAAGAAGAAGCTCACAGTATGTTGCATTTGTAGAATGAATAGTAAAATTTACTCCGTTCTGAATTGCAGTCGCACCGTTGATCAGATAAAAACCGGGTCTTACCTTAAATCCGTTGATCTCATGAATCGGAATCAGTGGTTCCTTGGAATGTGCAATATGATTTTTCATAAAAAATAATTACCCCTTTTTTTAATACTATGTATTATTTTGTATTAACAAATCTCATTAACACAATAATCTCTATTATCTTTATTTTACAATAATTCAAACTTTTTGTCAATGTGTTTCGTTTATTTTTGTCTTTTTATTCATCATCACTTTCGTCGTCTTCATCGTCATCATCATCTGTCTGAGCCTGGGCAGCAGCCAGATTTTCCGCTGCATTTCTTGCATCGTTCATTTCGTCATCTGTCATATTTTCACCGGCAAACATGTCAAACAGTAATTCATTGTAGTCTTCAGAAAGTTCATCCACAGTAAGAGTAACGATAAATCCGTCAACATTATTTCCTGAAATCACATAGTTAGGAGCTTCATTACTGAAATTGCTGTCATATGGTATCGGAATTTCAGTTATATCTCCGTCCTGCTTTGGAACAAAATATATTATATAATTTTTCCCGTCAGCCCTGCATTTGTATTCAAGAGGAAATTCGTATGAAAAATCTCTTATAAAATTAATATATCCTTCAAAAGCTGATCTGATCCTGTTTATTATTTCTGCGTGAACTGTTCCAACATATCTGAAATGCCATGATTCCGGCTGATATCCTGTTACTGTTCTGTTGCTTGTCGTATAGCGAAGAATCATGCCGTACTTCTCTGCATTCTGATATATCCATGAATATTCACCTTCATTTTTCAAAGCAGGATAAGTCTCACCGTCATTTATGGCAAAATCCATTGCAAGTCCGGTGTGATGCTCACTGTATCCTGCAGGGGCTACGAGTTCTGAAGTCAGTAATCCTGTAGATTCAAGATCTGCCCTGTACAGATCATCCTGTTCATCATAAGATCTGTATCCGCTGTTCAGCAGAACATCATTGATGCCTGTCTGAGAATAAAAGTCATCTATCATTTGATTAATATGTTCAAGCATCTCTGCATCAAGTTCCATATATGTTGAATTTACATCACAGTTTTCAGTCTTCTGGGAATAAATATTTACGAGATGTTCATTGCTGCCGTCAACATATTTGGAATTTTTGTTTACCAGAATCAGATTTCCTTTGTATAGTTCCTCATTACTTATCTGGACCATAACCGGTTTAGGAGTTGTAACTACCGGTTCTGTAATTTCCGTAACAGTGGTTTCTTCCGGTGTTTCTCCTACATTTTTTTCTTTGTTTTCATCTGACTTGCTGCAGCCGCAGAACATCACCACAGAAAGCAATGCAGCAAACCATATTCTCCTTTTCATCTGCTAATCACCTCAAAATAGAATAAATAGTAAATCTTTCATATACAGTATATCATATTATCCAATTTTACACAATAAAAAAAGCAGTGATATTCATAGAGAATTTCACTGCTTCCTGTTATCTAATTCTATGCAAAAAGTATGATTGCTTATTTTCTCGGACCAAGAACTGCTTTTGCATCCTTGCAGATATACTGCTTCAGAAGGGCAAGATCTGCAATATCAACTATGCCGTTTGCATCTGTATCTGCAGAATACTTCAGATTTCCTTCAGGCTCCTTCTTTTCCATCAGCATTACAGACAGAAGAGTAAGATCAGTCAGTTCAACCGACATATCACCGTTAAGATCTCCGTATAGCCATTTTTCGCCCTGCTGTTCTTTTCCGTCATCATTCTTATTTCCGTTTATAAATCCGGAATACAGATTTTCAGGCAATTCTTCACGTGTAATGCAATATTCGCTTTTGAATGTATTTTTTACAGTATCAGCATTATTATAATTTTCTCCTGAAATGAAATTATCCTGACCGCCGTCATACCATGTACAGAAATACAGCCATGAAGCTTTCTCAACAGTCATGTTTTCAACAGACGGTATCGTACTGTTTTCAGGCATTGCAACCATTTTTCTTCCGCCTACATATTCGTTTAATGCCCAGAAGACATTACTGTTGCAGTCTTCATTAGGTCCTTCTGTTTTTCCGTCATGACGATTATACTGGGTATCATATTTGTCAAATCCGACTATATCAACATAATCATCGCCAACATACCATTCTGCTGACTCATTTGACCATGCATAAAGATTCTGTTCCCAGATAAGATTATGTATTCCGTATTTTTCAGTTAATGTTGTATACAAGTATTTCCACAGTTCTTTGTAAACTTCAGTGCCTTCTTTTGACCACCAGAACCATGCTCCTTTTCCGTCTTTTCCTCCGTTTCCTTCAGCTTCATGAAAAGGTCTGAATATCACAGGTACACCGGCATCCTGAAGTTCAAGAAACTGTTTGGCAAGATTATCCATGCACAGTTCAAAGTAATCATATTCCATAGTACCTTTTTTCATAACATTTGCAGTTACAAAATCTGTCATCTGAGTATATGTGGTTTTTTCAAAAGCCAGAGGTTCCCCGGGAGTGTAGGAATCTTTTGAAGTCGGAACGTTAATATGCCAGCTTGCAGTACAGATTCCGTTTTTGCAAACAGCCCAGTCAATCATTCTTTTGGTTACACCATCATCCCAGTAATAGCACGGACAGTTGCTGCCGAAATCAAAGCCTCTGACTGCAGGTTCATTTCCGGTAAGATCCTTCAGATAGTCAACTTCCTGATCATAATAGTAATAAATATAATTCCTGTTCTGTGAATTATAGCTGTATTCTCTTCCGTTTTCATCATAACAGTGCCATACAAATTTTGATCCGTCATCAGCAGTATCTTTTTCCTCCTCTTTAAACGAGTATTTTTTTCCATCTGAATCGATACACTGATTTTTCTCAGAATCATATCTTATTGTTGTCTGAACACTGTGTCCGCCACCATAAATCTCCTGCTGTCCTGACAGTACATTTTTTCCATAGACTGACGCAAGATAACCCATCAGTGATTTTGTTTCTTTTGTTGCATCAGGATCACACGGAACAGCTGAAACAGATTTTGTGTCCAGATCCGGAGTAGGAGTCAGCATTACGGAATCATATAAACAATATCCCCAGCCGTCTCCGATAGAGACAGTATTTTTTCCTTTAAGAAGTTTTATATCACCAAAACTAACATTGATATAATCCTCTGAATAAGGAATTGTAACAGTATATTTTTTTGAATAATCTCCGCTTTCAACAACAGCGTCTGCAAGTCTTCCTTCACCGTTGTTATTAAGATACATAAGACATCTTGATTCGAGTCTGTACATTCCTGTTTCAGGCACGTCAACCTCAAATGAAATATTTCCGCTTCCCTGTATCCATACAAATCCTGTACCGTGAAATCCCGGATATTCATCATTATATACCTTTGTTTCTATAATTCCTCCGTTGATCTCCAGATCTTCACACTCTGCTTCAAAAAAAGGCTCTGTTCCTTCAATTGCAGAAATATTTTCATCAAACAAACCGGAATAAGACGATGTAAACGTTATCATTAATGCGGATAACAAGGCTATTTTTCTTTTCATAAAAAGTCCTCCTGATAAAAAATAATTTTTACATATTGCAAAATAATATCAGCTTCCGTAAAACGGAATCTGATATTATTTATTCTTCAGTATTATTTTGTTCGGTATATAAACTGTACAATGCGAGATTTTTATTCTTTACAAGCGCAATCATATGCATTTTTCTTACATAATAAACTTCACATTCGTTTACTGTTGTATTTGAAGGAATGTATTCCATATATTTTGACATTTCATAATCCAATGAAAAAGGAACTTTTTTGTAAATTTTATTTTCAAAAACAACTTCATCCATATTTTCAAAAACTGATTCATCCTTTTCAGTATCTGAAATCAGATCGTAGTAAACATAATAAGCAGTCGATATTTCACTTTCGCTGACATTTGATTCTGATGATGAGACTGTTTCTGTAACTTCTGAAACAGGAACATCGGTTACAGAACCTGATGGTTCAGTAACTGTTACTGATTCTGATGTTGTAATAACAGCTGCTGAAACTGATTCTGTAATCTGTGATTCAGAATTTGTTGCTGAAGCTTCAGTCTGAAGCGGATCTTTTGAAGATGAAACTTCTTCTTTATTTGAAACAGTACTCTCTTTTGAAGTGAGCGATACTTTGACTGATGATCCGGAAGACTCCTTTACAGCGGATTTTGGGTCTTCAGCAATATCAGAAGGAACTGTTGAAACCGAAGGGATATTTCCGGAATCATTTGATTTATTGCTGACAGCAGGAGTATCAGAAACGGAAACAACGATCTGCGCTGCAAACGGGACCTCCGGGGTTATTTCAGGCTGTGTGTTATCCGGCACACCTGAAGACAGCTTAACAGATACTTTTTTCTCGCTGCTGTTATTTACAATGCGTTCAGTTTCTTTTTTTACGGGTACCTGACTTGCAGGAGCTTCTTCAGAAATTGAAATACTCAGATTTGTATCAACAGGAACATGCTGATCCATAACTCCACTGTTAATAAGCATCATGCTCCCTGTAACAATTACAGCAAATCCGATAACAGTTACAGATGACCCGGTAAACATTCTTATTTTTTTTCTCTTTAAAGCAACATATTCATCTCTTCTGCCAAGAATGTCTTCCGTCATTTCCCTGCTGGATTTCATATTTCCGCTTCCTCCTTTCTCTTTATCTTTTTTAAATTATCATAAGCGTTTTCTATTTTTCCTGATATCGTATCAGGTTTTAATTTCAAAATAAAAGATAATTCATCATTTGAAAAATTTTCAAAATCATGAAGCCATAAAATCTGTCTTTCTTCTTCACTCAGCTGATTTATGCAGATACATTCATATAATTTTTCATCGCTCTGAAGAAATTCACGTTCCAGACTTTCCTCATCATCCCGCATTTCTCTCATTTCATCAATTGAGAAGTTCTCAGATGAATTGTATTTTTTAGATGACTGAATTGCTTTTTCTCTTCCAAGAGAATAGATCCATGTTTTAAAAGAATATTTTTTATTTTCACCCGGTTTTTTTGAAGCAAGAACAAAAAATGTATCTTCTGTCAGCTTTTCAGCTATATATATATTACGGACATAACCATTTAAAAAAATCATAAGTCCGTTTTTATAATCATCTACGATCCGTGCAAAGCTTTTGTCATCCCCATCAAGAAAACGGCGGTAATTCAATGCACCGTTATCCATATTCTCATTTACTCCTTCCAAATGCAACTTTCTTTCCCTTACGGAAAGCAAAACTGATTTGTCACGTTCATAACAAATTTTTTTATTTTTTAATTGTATCAATAATATTATTATACAAATTTTCAATAGAAAATTCAAGTACTTTTTTTGTAATATGTTAAGTATAAACAAAATATATTTGCTAATATAATATTTTTTTCTTTTAAAATCAAAATAGTATTTTTTTAAAATAAATAAAAAGGCTCAGATTTATTAATATCTGAACCTTTTTTATTAAAATTTGATTTATTTCTGATTCGGAAAAATAAAAATATTTTTCAAAGCTCTGCTTTTAACAAGCAGAGGCGATTCGCAGAATCGCAGACCAAACAGTCGGAGATTGTACTCCGACTGTTTGGTCAGATAGAACCCGCCGCCTGCAGAGGCGGAGGATATCCTCTGTGTTGTTATATTTTATCAGAACGATCATCCGATCATTTCAATTACCTTTTCAGTAATTTCAGTGCAGCTGAGTGGTTTTTCATTGCTTGAACCAAGAAGATCAGCTGTTCTGTATCCCTTTTCAAGAACTTCATCTACTGCCTTTTCTATACAGTCAGCTTCTTTTGAAAGATCAAATGAATAACGAAGCATCATAGCTGCAGACAAAATTGTTGCTATTGGGTTAGCCTTATTCTGACCTGCTATGTCAGGAGCAGAACCATGAATAGGTTCATACATTCCTCTTGTATTGTATCCGAGCGAAGCTGATGCAAGCATTCCTATTGAACCTGTGATCTGTGAAGCTTCATCTGAAAGAATATCACCAAACATATTTGAAGTTACAACAACATCAAACTGCTGAGGATTTTTTACAAGCTGCATTGCAGCATTATCTACAAGCATATCAGAGTATTCAACTTCAGGATACTGCTCTGACATTTTGTGCATTATCTCTCTCCAGAGACGTGAAGTTTCAAGAACATTTGCCTTATCAATGCTTATAAGCTTCTTACGGCGTTTCATGGCTGTTTCAAAGGCAACTTTTCCTATTCTTTCGATTTCCATACGGCTGTAGCTTTCTGTATCATAAGCTTCCTCACCGTATTTTCCTTCTCTTTTTCCTCTTTCGCCAAAATAGATTCCACCTGTAAGTTCACGCACTATAACAAGATCAAAGCCTTTTGCTACGATATCAGCTCTGAGCGGAGAAGCATCCTTAAGAGCCGGATATAATTTTGCAGGACGAAGATTTGTAAAAAGCTCGAGAGCTGAACGAATTCCAAGAAGTGCTTTTTCAGGTCTTTTGTTTCCCGGAAGTGTATCCCACTTAGGACCTCCGACAGCACCAAGAAGAACACTGTCACTTGCAAGACATCCTTTTACAGTTTCTTCAGGAAGCGGCTCTCCTGTTGCATCAATTGCACATCCGCCGATAAGATACGGAGTAAAATTAAATGTATGACCAAATTTCTTTCCAATTACTTTAAGCACTTCAACAGCGCTGTCAACAATTTCAGGGCCGATTCCGTCGCCTCTGAGCAAAGCTATATTATATTCCACTTTTATGTCCTCCGTTTAATTATTTTATTACGCCGTCAGCGATTGACTGGATAAGTCCGCCATTTTCAATGATTTTCTGAACAAACTCAGGGAAAGGAGCTGTTTTGTATTCTTTTCCTGTTGTTTTATTGTAAATGATACCCTTATCCATATCAGCCTCTACAACATCGCCTTCTTTGATTTCTTCAGCTGCTTCAGGGCATTCAACTATTCCAAGACCTATATTGATAGAATTTCTATAGAAAATTCTTGCAAAGCTCTTTGCTATAACAATAGAAATTCCGCTTTCCTTAATAGCGATCGGTGCATGTTCTCTTGATGAACCGCATCCGAAATTGTATCCTGCAACCATGATATCTCCGGGTTTTACTCTTTTTACAAATGTTGTATCAAGATCTTCCATACAATGAGAAGCAAGTTCTTTTTTATCAATTGTGTTAAGATATCTTGCAGGGATGATTACGTCAGTATCAACGTTATCAGCATACTTGATAACTGTTCCTTCATATTTCATAAAACTATTCCTCCGAAATTTTTATTTCGCTGTTATTCAACAATTAATTTCCTGAATGTTGATTCGTGACTGATTATTTGATTTCTGCTCAGTCTCTGCGTTTTTTCAAAGCTGTGTGTGCTATAACAACACAGAGGAATCCCCCGCCTCTGCAGGCGGCGGGTTCTGTCTGACCAAACATTCGGAGTACAATCTCCAACTGTTTGGTCAGCGAATTTACAAATCGCCTCTGCTTGTTAAAAGCAGAGCTTTGAATAATTTTACTTCATTAAAACTGCAGGATCAGCAAGCTTTCCGGCAACTGCACTTGCTGCAGCAACCTCCGGACTTGCCAGATATACTTCTGATTCAGGATGACCCATACGTCCTACAAAGTTTCTGTTTGTTGTAGCAACAGCACGTTCACCCTTTGCAAGAATACCCATATGTCCGCCAAGACATGGTCCGCAGGTAGGTGTTGATACTACGCAGCCTGCTTCGATAAATGTCTTAAGATAGCCTTTTTCCATTGCCTCAAGATATATTTTCTGAGTTGCAGGAATAACAATGGCTCTGACATTTTTAGCAACCTGTCTGCCTTTTAATATTTCAGCAGCTGCTGCAAGATCTTCAAGACGTCCGTTTGTACATGAACCTATAACGACCTGATCGATCTTCACATCACCGATCTCATCAAATGTCTTTGCATTTTCAGGAAGATGAGGAAAAGCAACTGTTGATTTTACCTGTGAAAGATCTATTTCAATAACCTGTTCATATTCTGCATCATCATCAGCCTTATAAACAACAGGCTTTCTGGAACCGTGTTCCTCAATATATTTTAATGTGATATCATCGACTTCAAATATTCCGTTCTTTGCACCGGCTTCGATAGCCATATTGGCAATGCAGAGTCTGTCTGCCATAGAAAGTGTTTTAAGTCCTTCACCGGTAAATTCCATTGACTTGTAAAGAGCACCGTCTACACCGATTTTTCCAATTATATGGAGAATAATATCTTTTCCTGATACATATTTGTTAAGTTTGTTTTTCAGAACAAATTTAATTGCTGTAGGAACCTTGAACCAGGCTTTTCCAATAGCCATACCGCAGGCCATATCAGTTGAACCTACGCCTGTTGAGAAAGCACCAAGTGCACCATATGTACATGTATGTGAATCGGCACCGATAACAGCATCGCCTGCTACAACAAGTCCTTTTTCAGGAAGAAGTGCATGTTCTATACCCATCTGACCTACATCATAGAAATTAGTAACGCTTTTTTCTCCGCAGAAATCACGGCACATTTTACACTGCTCAGCAGCTTTGATATCTTTGTTCGGAGCAAAGTGATCCATTACCATGGTAACTTTTTCCTTATCAAAAACATTTTCTTTTCCGAGCTTGTTGAATTCTCTGATAGCAACAGGAGATGTAATATCATTTCCGAGTACCAGATCAAGATTTACCAGAATAAGCTGTCCGCTCTGAACACTGTCAAGTCCTGCATGTGCAGCCAGTATTTTCTGAGTCATAGTCATTCCCATTTTAATAACCTGCTTTCATATTAAAATTTTAATTTATTAATTATTCATCATCGAGTTTACTGCTCCTACGAGAGCCTTGGCGGAAGAGGTAATAATATCAGTATCTATTCCGGTTCCCCAGTAAACATTTCCGTTTTCAGCCTTTATTCCGACATATGCTACTGCCTTTGAAGCTGAACCGTTTTCAAGCGCATGTTCTGTGTATGTTTCTATTGTATATTTGATATTGAAATATGATTTCAAAGCATTGCTGACGGCATCAAGACGACCGTTTCCGTTGTTTGTAACAACAACATTTTTTCCGTTGTACACTATCTCAACAGATGCTTCAATTCCATCAGAAATTTTATTGTATTTTATTTCAGAAAGATTTACAGGTTCTGAAATATTAACATAATTATCCATAAACAGTTTAAATACTTCATCCGGAAGCATTTCCTTATGAGCATGGTCTGAAACGCTCTTTACATGATAGCCGAATTTTTCGCGCATTTTCGGAGGAAGATTCATACCAAATCTTGTTTCCATCAGATATCCGATTCCGCCTTTTCCTGACTGACTGTTTATTCTGATAACATCAGCTTCATATACTCTTCCAACATCTGTCGGATCAATCGGCAGATACGGAACTGTCCAGTACTGGCAGTTATTTGCTTCACGCCACTTCATACCTTTGGCAATAGCATCCTGATGAGATCCGCTGAATGCAGCAAAAACCAGCTGTCCGCAGTAAGGCTGTCTCTCATATACTCTCATTCTTGTTACTCTTTCATATACTTCTGTAATTTCAGGAATATTTGAAAGATCAAGTTCAGGATCGACGCCCTGCGAATACATATTCATCGCCAGTGTTATGATATCAACATTTCCTGTACGTTCACCGTTTCCGAAAAGTGTTCCTTCAATTCTGTCAGCACCGGCAAGAAGTCCCATCTCACTGTCTGCAACAGCACATCCTCTGTCATTGTGCGGATGAAGTGATACAACAACATTTTCCCTGTATTTCATATTTTCACACATATATTCGATCTGATTTGCATAAACATGAGGCATTGAGTGTGATACTGTAACAGGAAGATTTATTATTACCTTATCATCTTCCTTTGGCTGCCATACATCAAGAACAGCATTGCATATTTCAAGTGCAAATTCCGGTTCTGTTCCGGTAAAGCTTTCCGGTGAATATTCAAATCTGAAGTTTCCTTCAGTGTTTTCTCTGTACTTTTTGCAGAGCTTGGCACCTGAAACAGCAATATCAATTATCTCTTCCTTGCTCTTTTTGAATACCTGTTCGCGCTGAGCAACAGATGTTGAATTATAAAGATGAACAATTGCATTTTTAGCACCTTTAAGAGCTTCAAAAGTCTTTGCTATAATATGTTCTCTTGACTGTGTAAGAACCTGAATCGTAACATCATCAGGAATCATATTGTTTTCTATAAGTGTACGGCAGAGTTCATATTCTGTTTCAGAAGCTGCCGGAAATCCTATCTCTATTTCCTTAAAACCAACTTTAACAAGTAATTTGAAGAACTCAAGTTTTTCCTCAAGATTCATAGGGATAATCAGTGCCTGGTTTCCATCACGAAGATCAACGCTGCACCACTGAGGTGCTTTGTCAATATATGACTTCTGTGTCCACTTCATCGATGTTTTTGGTGCTTCAAAAAACTGTTTGGTATACTTTTCTACATTTTTCATATCATAAGTTCCTTTCCAGATGATTTATAGAACTTGAATTTTACAAATGGCAACAAAAAAGTCTCTTTTATGCATTTAACATACATAAAAGAGACGAAGAAACATTTTTTATACTCTCCGTGGTACCACTCTTTTTGACATACAATTGTCTGTCCGCTCATTCGTATCATTCAGTTAATACGCTTCTCTGTAACGGGAGAATTCCGTCCAAGCTTACTAAAATGTTTCAGCCGGATGCTCAGGGATGAGCTATGACCTGAACTGCTTTGTCGCCTCTCACCTCCGAAATACGGCAGCGACATCTCTGTATGAGCGAAAAACAGGTTTTATTTCCCTTCAACGCATTTAAAACTATATGTTTATATTATAATCAAATGAGAGTAATTTGTCAAGTATTTAATCAAATAAAATTAAAGAGAGGCAATTGTGCCAATCTTAGCATAATTACCTCTCAAATTTACTATTTAAAAAGAATTAAGATTCTCTTAATGCTTTTAATTCAGGTCCGAGAACTGTAACAGCAGGATCTTTGCAGATAAACTGCTTAATAGTTGAAAGATCTGCTATATCAAATTCACCGTTTGCATCTACATCTGCAAGAACAAAAAGCTCTTCAGGAAGATCTTTATACATAAGTGCAAGACTCATAGTTGTAATATCAGTAAGATCTACTTTACCGTCTCCGTTAAGATCACCATATACAACTTTTGTTATTACTTCTGTATCAGTAGATGTTGTTTCAGAACCTGTATCTTCAGGTTCCTGGTCTTCAGGCTTCTGATCTTCAGGTTCCTGGTCTTCAGGTTCCTGATCTTCAGGCTTCTGGTCTTCAGGTTCCTGATCTTCAGGCTTCTGATCTTCAGGCTTCTGATCTTCTGGCTTCTGATCTTCAGGCTTCTGATCTTCTGGCTTTTGGTCTCCAGGCTTATGATCTTCAGGCTTCTGATCTCCAGGCTTGTGATCTCCAGGCTTGTGATCTTCAGGTTTCTGATCTCCATGCTTGTGATCTTCAGGTTTCTGGTCTTCAGTAACAGTAGTGACTACTTCTGTTTGAGTAGTTTCAGTTGTTGTTGCTTCAGTTGTTGGTTCAGTTACTATTACTTCTGTTGTTGCTTCAGTTGTTGTAGCTTCTGTTGTTGTTGCTTCAGTTGTTGTAGCTTCGGTTGTTGTTGCTTCAGTTGTTGTTGCTTCTGTTGTTGTTGCTTCTGTTGTCGTAGCTTCGGTTGTTGTTGCTTCTGTTGTCGTAATTTCAGTAATAGTTGTTACAACTTCAGTTTGTGTTGCTTCTGTAACAGTAATCTCTGTAACAGTTGCTTCTGTGACAGGTGCTTCTGTAACAGGTGCTTCTGTGTCAGGTGCAATAACCTCTATAATTAATGAATCATTATCATTTTGAGATGTACTGCATTCTATTGTCAGACGATCAAGGATACCATCAATTATCTTCTGACGATATTTGCTGAGGAATCTGTTAAAAATCAAATCGATTTCATAAACTGCAAGATCCATATACTCTGAAAGTTCATCCTTATGAGCAATCGCAGTATTTCTGATCATCCTGATCATATTATCATTTTCAACATACTCTGCAAGACACTCTCTGATAGTCGCAGATACAGCATTATTAATAACATCTTTGTCGAATCCTGAAATCTCTGCACTTATTTCAGCATTAATTTCAATCTCGACTTTTGACATAAAGTCCTCTTCATACTCTGAAATATCAATTTCTTTTGATATTTCTGCAACTAATTCTGCATCATCCGGAAATAAAGTAACAAGAAGAGATTCTTCATTGTTATTTTCGGATACTGCATTTGAATCAGTACTCTGCGCATTTGCAGTCAGCTGCATGAAATTAGTCCCTGTAATAGTCAGGGCAAGCAGCATCGCAATCATTTTTTTTGTCTTTCTCTTCGACATCTGCAAAACATCCTCCCAATTAATTTTTTTAATTAGCTTTTGTTTTGATTTGTTAAACATTAAACTACTAAAAGATCAGTTTAATCAAATTCAAAAATACAAATATATTCTTTCTGCTTAAACTACAAACCGCATTCAGTATACAACATTAGTACTTTTATGTCAATTGTGTTTATATATAGTCAATGTAGAATTTTTTTGAACAATTATTAATTTTTTTATACATATTTTAAACAATGAAATAAAACTATCTATTACATTTTTTGTTTATAAAATGATCAAAAGCCTATATTTTCAAGGTTCTTTTAATAATAAATGAAAAAATATAAAAAAAAGCATGCACTCCATATAAAGCTCAAATTCATAAAAAACAAGTTCTTCGTTTGTATTAATTCACAACAAAAAATATGGATTTGTTTCTACACTTTAATTAAAATGAACAACCAATTTCTATTAAACAGAATAATCAATATTTTAAATATAACAAAATAAAAAAATCCCATATTTTCCATTTTGATAGAAAATATGGGATTTGAAATAAATACAATTTTTCTTTAATATCATTCAATAAGAGCATCCTTATCGCCCTTGGATGTAACAATAGCACCTTGTTCCTCAAGTTTTCTGATAACTGATATAATACGCTGCTGAGCTTGTTCAACATCATGCATACGTATATTATGCAGATACTGCATATCGGATTTGATTGTTTCTCTCTGACGCTGTGACATATTGTTGAAAATAGCATCGGAAATTTCCTGACTTGCAGTTTTGAGGGCAATAGCAAGATCTTTTGTATCGCAGTCTCTGATAAATGTTTGTATTTCCATATTGTCGAGACGAACAATATCTTCGAATACGAACATTTTCTTTTTAATTTCTTCAATAAGTTCAGGTGTAGTTTCACCAACTTCATCGAATATGTATTTTTCTGTTCTCATATCGACGTTGTTCATTACTTCTGCCAGGTAATTGATACCGCCAACTTCAGCCATATCAACAGATGCCATAGTTCCGAGCTTACGTATAAGAATATTTTCAACAATTTTGATCATTTCAGGTGATGTTCTGTCAAGCTTAGCAATACGCTGAAAAACTGAAACCTGAAGATTCTGAGGCAAACCGGCAAGAATTTTGGATGCTACCTCCGGAGCCGTATACGATAAAATCAATGCTATTGTCTGTGGATGTTCATTCTGAATTATCATAAGAATGGTGTTAAAATCCACTTTCTTTAAAAACTCAAAAGATACTGTTCTTCCGGAATTTTTGACACGATTCATCAATTCTTCTGCTCTTTCCTTTCCGAAAGCTTTAAGAAGAATATCCTGAGCATATGATTCGCCGCCCTCTGAAATTATTTTCTGAGTTACACACTGCTCGTAAAATTCTTTAATAATATTTTGTGTCTCTGCCGGAGACAGTGTTTCCATTTTAGAAATTTGTAAAGACAACTCTTCTATCTCATCATCTTTCAGATATTTGTATATTTCAGACGAAACATCTGCCCCCAGTGCGATGATGATCTGTGCTGCCTTCTGTATAGTATCGGACTTGTTAGGATTACTCAAAATTCCCTCACTCCTTAGCATAAACTTTTAATCATTAATAATTTAATGAAATGTGTAGTTATATAAATTGTAACATTTTATTGCGAAAATATCAATAGTATATTAGTCATTTTTTATTTATTTTTCAAACGTATTTTTCAAAATTTATAATAATAAAAAACAGACATAACGAAATGTCATTTTCATATGTCTGTTTTATGTAATTAATATTAAAAATCTTCAAGTAAAAATGCTCTGTCAGGGGTAATTCTTTCATCTTCTTTAATAACTATAACCCAATCTGCAACAGCATTGGAAGGAGACTGAATTTTTTCATTTTCAGTCACTTCATTTGAAAACACTGTACTTTGCATAGCTTTTCCATAAAGAGTATCATTTTCTAATGCATCTACTTCCATCCAGAGGTACTCATAACTCTGTTCTTCGTTCTCGTCCTTCTGTGCACTTACTCTTATTTTAGCCATTCCCTTTGTTCCATTGATATCAAGACCTTTTTTGAACATAGGAAGTGTTTCAGCAGCAAGCGCTTCCAGTCTTCTGGATTCTGAACCGCTAAGTTCAAAAACGACATGAGACATGTCAAGTGTTGCAAAATCGCATGCTCTGACTGCATCTCTTGAATTTCTTGGAACAGGGTAAAGATAAAGCATACCGTTATAACGGCATCTTTCACGTGATCTTGTCTGTGCTGTACCAAGAATTCCGGGAGTATATGAATCTATATCATCTCTCCAGTATTTCCATGTATATGAAAGATATTCACCATTTCCTAAAGCTGCCAGATCCATTGGCTTTCCTTCATCAGGAAATTTCATATCGACTACCGCTTTTGTAGCAATAATATTTAAGACCTGAGCAAAGAAATTGGAATCTTCTTTTTCAGCATCCAGAATTTCAAGTTCAACATAACCGCATCTGTTAAGTCCAAAAGTATAGATCCAGCAGGTTTTTCCGTTTGAACTAGGAAGACATGTAACAGAAAACAGGAAATTAGGTCCGGGATGTATCTGAGAATTACATACACTTTTAAGCCACATAGGAGAATAGATCCTGTGTGTATTAAAATCTATCACAGCTGCCAGATCACCGGCAGCGCAGTTTAAAAGTTTCAGCTGGAAATGATAAGATTCAAAAATATCATCTGAAAAAGTAAAAAATAATGTAAGTCCAACCTTAGCATCCTTCAGCTTCTTTGCGCCCTCATCCGGAAGTGGATGACAAACCATAAAATCAGGTGCTATCTGTGTGGATTCAACTTTAAAGTTTACTATATAGTCGTGTCCGTTATACCCGATTATTGCATTAGGACAGCCATTTGCAATATTAAACTGTATTTCTTTTAGTTCAAATTCTTTATTCGCTCTTATTCTGTTCCAAACCTGTTCAGGTGTATTCAGATCAGAATCGTTAAGCGGTATCCCCATTACATAAGAAGTCGTTTTTTCAATTTTTCCTGTTTTCAAAATTAACACCCTTTCAGCTAATCAACGATGTATATCAAATATGATCAGTCATTTCAAGAACAACATCTGCAACTATTTTAGCTGCTATTTTTTCAAATTCATCAAAAGACATAGCGCCTTCATCGTCAGCATTGTCCGAAATACATCTTACACTTACAAAAGGAATACTGTTTCTGTAAGCACACTGACCAACGGCGGCACTTTCCATATCAACCGCATAAGGCATATACTTATCCTTTATATTCTGTTTTATTTTAGAATCAGTTATAAAAGCATCTCCTGATACTATTCTGCCTACAAAACTCTTTACACCCTGCTTCTCACATGTTTTAACAGCAAGATCTATAAGTCCTTCATCAGCTTTATAAATATCACAGTAAGGAGGATAATCTTTCAGAAAATGTCCGTCCAGATCATGAGGCAGCACTTCGTTCGAAACAACAATATCACAAACCTTGATTCTATTGTCCATTCCGCCTGCAATTCCTGCATTTATCAAAGCTGAAGGCTCAAATCTGTCAATAAGTATCTGTGCACACAGAGCAGCATTGACCTTTGCTATTCCGCTGCATACAGTCACGATCCTTGTATCGCCTTTTATATCAATATAATAATCATAACCGGCGATTTTTTCAATTTTCTCACCTGTAAGCTTTTTCTGAATATCCACAAGCTCAGACGGCATAGCACCGATAATTCCGATAGTTTTCATGTAATATTTTCTCCTTATAGAACAAAGGCAGGAAATTAAACTCTAACTTCCTGCTTTGTATTAAATAATTAATTGTTATTTTAATTACATTTCAACGATAACGCCCATTAATGTGCCGCTTGCGCCAACTGCATTTGATTCATCAGTATCAATGTGCATAGCCTTTGCAAACTTTTCTGATACTCTGACAACAACATCACCAAGAATAGCTTTTCTGCCGTCTGTATCGATCTTAACCCATACAACATCCTTATCCTTAACACCAAGTTCAGCTGCATCAGCAGGTGTAAGATGAATATGACGCTTAGCAACTATAACACCTTCGCTGATTTCAACTTCGCCGCATGGACCAACGATCTTGCAAGCTCCTGATCCTGCAATGTCACCTGATTCTCTTACAGGTGCTGCTATACCAATTGAACGAGCATCTGTTGCAGATAATTCAACCTGTGTTGCAGGACGAACAGGTCCGAGAATAGAAACGTTAGCAAGTTCCTTCTTAGGACCAACTATAGTAACTCTTTCTTCGCATGCAAACTGACCAGGCTGTGAAAGATCTTTTTTATGTGTAAGAGTTGCACCCTTGCCGAATAATGTTTCAAGAGCCTCCTGTGTAACATGTACGTGTCTTGCTGATGTTTCAACTATAAAATCTTTTGACATAACTAAAAACTCCTTATATATAATAATATTATTTGTCTTTAAAATTATACTACTTTTCATCGAATACGTCAAGTGAAAAAATAGCTTTACTTTATGTATAGAAAAACATTTTAAACAAAAAAAAATCTTTTACATTTGTAAAAGATTTTTTTTAGTGCGAGTGACGGGACTTGAACCCGTACGCCAAAGACACACGCCCCTCAAACGTGCCTGTCTGCCAATTCCAGCACACTCGCATAAATATATATTAAATTAATAAGAAAAAATGCACCATCGGGGGCTCGAACCCAGGACCCACTGATTAAGAGTCAGTTGCTCTACCAACTGAGCTAATGGTGCATATGTATCGGCATCGATCTATTTTTCCAGGCCGTCGCCAGCCAAGTATTTTCGACGTGAAAGAGCTTAACTTCTGTGTTCGGAATGGGAACAGGTGGGACCTCTTTGCTATGAACAACGACTATCTTTTAAACTGAATAAAATCTTTATTTAAAACCCTGAGTTTCAGCAATTTGCTTTGTTTTTTGCAGGGCTTTGCGATCGCCCTGCACCTTCGCAAACTGAATTTACTAAGTGCATTCTACAAACTTCTTTCCAACACTCTAGGAAAAGCCCTCGACCGATTAGTATCCACTCGCTTAACACCTCACGATGCTTACACGTTAGACCTATCAACCTCTTAGTCTTTGAGGGGTCTTACTCTTTCGATGGGATATCTTATCTTAAGGCCGGCTTCACGCTTAGATGCCTTCAGCGTTTATCCGATCCGCACTTAGCTGCCCAGCTGTGCCACTGGCGTGACAACTGG
>JAZQPR010000097.1:0-2702 GCA_045628605.1 Oscillospiraceae bacterium | reverse complement strand
GAAAAAATAAAAACCCCTTAAGGGGTAACTGAGAATGAAATGCAGTTGGTAGACCTATTCTCAGCCCACTTAAGGGGCAGTGTCAGTAACAAGCCCTTATAGGGCTTTCACATACTACCCGTTTTACGGGTAGTTTTGATTTATCACTTTGATTTTGCTTGCAAATACTTGCATTTTGCAAGCAATTGCATTATAATAATAGTAAGGAGTGTGATTTATATGTCTACAACACCAGTATATGCCAGAATTGATACAAATTTAAAAGAAAATGCTGAAGCGATTCTCTCTCAGCTTGGTATTACTCCATCAAGTGCCATTCAGATGATGTACAGCCAGATTGTACTGAAAAGAGGTTTACCATTTGAACTTAAGCTGCCGGTATCAAAACCTTTGAATATTAATGAAATGACGTCTGAAGAACTGGATAAAGAACTTTTAAAAGGGGTAAATTCAGTTAATAACGGAAAACATTACACTTCTGATGAAGTTGATAGCATCCTTTCAGATGAATTTGGTATATGAATTATATTGTGTTTTATCTTGTAAATCATGATAAAACTTCAGTTTCTATCATCAGAATAATGTATGCAGGAAGGGATATAAAAAATATAATAAACGATAATTAGATATAATTGAACTGATTTATATTATCATAAAATCAACCCATGAAAAATTCAATCTTTTGAATTTTCACGGGTTTTATTTTATATACAGAACAATGATTACCTGCTGACATCAGTTTTCTGTCATTCAATCGGCAGCTGTATTTCTGTCAGCCAGTCATCCACAGATTCCCTGTTCCAGATTCCATCAATATAACATTCTCTGGAAAGACCGTTTACCTTATATCCGTTTTCCTCTGCATATTTCATAATGAATGCATAAGCATCGCCGATCTCATCGTAAGAGCCTTTATGGAATATACTTAATACTTTTACTGAAGGTATTTCCCTGAATTTGATTCTTTCGCTTTCCTTACCGAATTTCTCAACTGCCTCATTGTGACGGATCGTTATATTTTCTTCCTTATGTTCTTCATCAGGATATTCACAAAACTCATACGGCGGATCAGCGCATTTCATGCCCGGATTCAACTCCAGACATTCCGCTCCCAGCTCCGGGATCAAAGTCATCATGTCTGAGAATTTCTTCACCTTAAGCTCTGTGTAATAAACGATCGCTGACGGAATTTCTTTTACTGTTACCTGATACTTCATCTCTTCATCCTCCAAAATATGATTTATAATTGAAAGACGAACATCTATATCCTCTTTTTGAGCTTTCAGAGCTTCAGCTTTTGAAGCTAATATTATCTTTTTATCAGCGCCGTTTATAATTGCCTTTATCTCATCAACAGACAGACCCAGCTGCCTGTATGATTTTATAACTGCAGCATCTTTTAACTGGCTTGTGTCATAATTTCTGTATCCGGTCCATTCATCGACGCTTTCCGGGATCAAAAGACCTTCTTTCTCATAAAATCTTAATGCTTTTACTGTTAAATGAGATAATGTTGAATACTCGCCTATTTTCAGCATATGATGTCCTCCTTTCCTTACATTTCATATTTTAGATCATACCCTTAGGGGAGAGTCAATAATAAAATATAAAAAATTTAACCTCTCAGTCAGCTTCGCTGACAGCTCTCCTTAAAAGGAGAGCCATATTACTGACTAAATTACATTTAATTGATCTCTTAAAACTCAGCACTGCTGGTGCCTCTACTTTTAAGGAGAGGTTATTTTTATCTTTCAAAGCTCTGCTTTTAACAAGCAGAGGCGATTCGTAGAATCGCTGACCAAACAGTGGGAGATTGTACTCCGACTGAGCGGGAAGATAGAACCCCCCGCCTGCAGAGGCAATGTCATCAACTTAAGCCTGCCGTGACGCACAGCGACCTTTGAGACCCCTTGGCCACGCTTACGCGCGGCCCTCTTCCCCTTATCAGGGGACGTAAAATTATGTTGCTTTTATTAGATTATTGTTACTTATATAATTAAGCGACAAATTTGACTTCCTTTAAGTTGATGACATTGGCCTGCAGAGGCGGGGGATATCCTCTGTGTTGTTATAACATATTTTATTTGCTAAGTACTGGTCTGTCACAAATGTAAAAAAATTCTTGACAACAAGTATAAAAAGTTTTTCCGCTGTTTTAATCAGTAACAAAATAAAAAAGTACATCAAATTTCACAATCGTTGAAGCTGCAAGGTTATCAGGACGTTTGGGAGGAATTGTATTCCACTGCAGCACTAACGCATTAATACAGGGACAATAAAAGCTGCTTGATTTAGTTACTTTTGCAGCATTTTCTATTGAATTTTCAAGATGCACAGTTATTTTTGATGTGCGAAGTTTGAGTTACTAACGTAAACCACACTTTAAATCACTACGTCCTGAACAATTACAAATTAACATTATTAATAAAGAAGTCCCCCACACTGTAAGACGAATACCCATATAGAAGTTTTGCCCCCAAGCGTTTATGCGCTTAGGGGCATTATATTTTATACGGTTGCTAAGATAAACCAAATCAGAATTTGAATTACGCTCTAACAAATGCATACATTTTCATATCAATGATACTGCCACATTTCACAGCGTTACTTTTTAATATTCCTTCGCATTTAAATCCTGCCTTTTCCAACGCTCTGCATGAAGCAGTATTATGTGCAAATGGTTCAGCAAAAATACGAATAAT
>JAZQPR010000096.1:0-34703 GCA_045628605.1 Oscillospiraceae bacterium | reverse complement strand
TATAGAAAAGCATATGCTCTGAAAAGCGGAAAAAAATATCAAGTTGAGGTTACTGTAAGATTGACAGATTATAAATCAAACGATTATAAAGTTTATTTTGAGCAGAACAATTGGATTTATGCACCACATGGTGGGTATATTGAATATCCGTATACAAAAGTATTTTCTCCTTTTGCTTATTCAAGAGAAACTTATTATGATGATGAAACCATATATAATCTTTTAAAAGAATCAAAATCTTTTTTTAGTGTTGATTATCCTGAATCGTTTAAAGTTTTTTTTAATGAATCTGAAAATAAGGAAAGTCTGTGTAATACAACTGCATTTTTATTACATGAAATGAGTTTAAATACTGAAAAATATAATACAACAAATGACCTCGATGAAATTATAAGTGCAACTGGTAATTTAGCATCATTATCTGGAGTTGTCTTACTATTTATTCCTGAAGCTGATGTATTAGGTGTAATAGTAACTCTTGCCGGTGGAGGAACAGCTGTTTATTCAATAATTAATAGTGATACTTCACAGAGCGCAATAAGTAGTGCTTTATTAGAGGGAGAATTTAATATAAAGGTATCAGATGATTTCAATAAGCAAATAGGTAAAGTTCAATTTGTTGGCGGATGGGATAACAAATATCATTATATTAGAAAGTATGGAAATTATGATTCTGATAGGTATTCAGATTTAAAGCTATTTGACGGGGAAAATATATCGTTAGCCTATAATAAAGGGGCATGGGAGATGAAATAATGAATAGAAAAAAAACAAAGCTAATAATAATAATATTATTATTATTATTTATACCAGTATTTGTTTTAGTTTTTATTAATATATTTTCTGTTAAAGTTAATAATAATCAATATTTTATGTTTTCAAGACAAATTAAATTTGATTCAATTGATTATTCACTGACTGAATACGATAATAACCAGTTGAAAAAAATCAAATACGTGTCGAATATGGAAATTGCTTCTAAAAAGCTAGAAAGTCTTAGCTTTTTAGAAGATAAGTCAAGACTGAAAAAAATAAAGCTTGTTAGATTTTACAGTGATGAAGATTTGCCTTTAAAAAAACTGGATTTTGGGTATTTTTCATCCTGCAGAAATTTGGAGAATATAGATCTATGGCATTGTGGTGTAGATGATCTAAGTGTTTTTTCAAATCTTGAAAAACTAAAAATAATTAGTATTCTTGGAGAGTTTGAAATACTTGATTTCACTAAATTAAAATCCGATTCGCTTGAGGAAATATCACTTGATACAGTAGATATTTCAAATTTTACTGGAGTTGAAAAAATCAGAAATATAAAGAAAATAAGTATTGGTTATGTATTTGGACATCAGAATCATGAATTTGATTCAAACAGATATGTTGATATTTCACCGCTTTCAAATCTGGAACGACTGGAAGAGTTTGATATCGGTAATTATCCATATAAAATTGATCTTTCAAAAATTAATAATAAAACATTAAAAAAAATATGTATTTGTTTTTGCAACACGGAAGGAGTATCTTCAGATTGGGTAAATTCATTCCCGTTACTTGAAGAACTAGATATCAGAGGTATAAAAATAAAAGATATAAAAAAAATCTGTGAAAATAAATCATTAAAAACAATTATTATTTCAGAAGATATGTACTCGGAGGACGAAATAAAGTATATTAAAGATAATGAAATTGAAGTAAAGTATTCAAAATAAAAGCATCGGATACAGATCTAAATGATTCGCCCGTCAAAAAATCATTCTCGAACTTTTATACCATTTAAAGCAACGTAAATACGTTGTTTGTAAAACGATAAAGATGTAAAATCAGGCTTTTGACACTCGAATCATATTTACACAGCTATGATGCTTGGTGAATAATTCAGGTATATTGATTGGTGTGACTGGGAAAAGGAGAAACCCGCATGAACTACATTATCGGTATAGTAGCTTGCATATTATACATTGTAACAGTTGTTATTTCATTTGCTATTAACAAAGAAAAGAAAAAAAAAGATACCTGCTTGCTTATTTTATCCATTATATTTACTATAATAGCGATATTATGTCTGGCTTATGGGTTATCACATTAATCAGTATATAGTGTTGAGTCTTACAAATGCCGGTTCTGTTAATTATATATATATTATCGAAGGCAGACAAATAATAAATTTTTCAGGATGCAACAGTGATCATCTCGAAGAATTATTAATTGACTGTATAGGCATTAGAGATTTTCATGGAATTGAGAATTTAAAAAATTTAAAATGGTTTGATTATAACGGAGATTTTTCTCCTACTTATGTTACACCTGAGCCGGAGATTTCAGTTGATATTTCTCCGATGGCATCATTAAATGAATTAGAGATTTTGACTATTCGTGATTTTCCATATTCAATTGATGTATCATGTATCAATAATCCCAAACTAAAAACGATAAGTTTCACCGGCTGTTATACAAATGAGATATCAGCATCAGTTTTTGGATTTGATTATCTTTTAAGTGAAAGTAGAACTACTTGGAATAATAATAGATATATTTCAAAATATTTTAATGGAAACGAAAAAGCTGTTATCCAGACAAATTTGGATTATTTAGAAATAGCGAGGGCATGTAAATGGATAGAGTAAATAGATCATTGATCAGATTAATTGCTTTAACTATATGTTCGATATTTTTTTTGGTAGTTATTCATATTTCTGATGTTACTTTTATTTTGAAAAATTCATATATAGTTTTTCTTTTTATTTCATTTGTAATTATGATTATCATTGAAATCATAGAATGTATAGTAACAAAGAAAACTAATAAAAACAGGTTATTATTGTCAATTAGATTTATAATATGTTTATTTTTAATTGTTTTTGTAATTCTGTCTTTATTTATATATAAAAGAGAAGAAATTAATGATGATAATGATGATATTGTTTTAAATAATCTTCCGACAATTAGTATTTTTTCTACACTTAATAAAGAAGATATAGTATGTACAGATGGAATGCAGTATAAGACTATCCTTACTGAACATTGGCAACATTATCTAACCGGTACACCTTATAATAAAGATCATTTGATATCAGGGATAAAGGTTGATTATATTGATTTTAAAAAAAATTTTATTTCAAATCTTTTATCGCAAAAATATTATGATCAACTTTTATCCGATAAAAGTTTTCATAAAAAAGATGAATTAATGGTTTGCGAAGAGTACATGTTAGATGAAAAACAAATTTCAATTTTGTATAAAAAAGATACAAGTATTATGTTGATTTTAGTATATACAAAAAAAGAAAGTAATACAGATGATATTGTTTCGCAATACTATCGTTTTATTCAAAATGATAATTGAATAATGTAGTATAATATAACAACACAGAGGATATCCCCCGCCTCTGTGTTGTTATAATTGTAGTAAAGAAGAAAAATATGTCAGATTAATAGTTCAGCCATTTGAAGAATTATATGTATATCATTTTGAAGATTGAGGTGAGGTTTTTGAAGAGAAAACCAATAGTTATTTCTGGAATTTTCACTGTTATTATTGTAGCTTTGTGTATTTTATTTACTCCGTTAGCAGGTTCTCCAAAATTAATATTTCTGGAAACAAATGGTGAAGGCAAACATATCAGGAATGTTGATGATATAAAAGAGGTAAATTTGTTCATTTATAGAAATTACAGTTATTTTGTTAATAATTTAAAGTATTGTAATAATCTGACAGATCTGATTTATGATTATAACGAATGTCCGTATCTGGATGTAAACTCTTTATCTGAGACTGATTTAAAAAAACTGCATATTCTTAATAACCAATGGAAAAATGAATATATTAAACTAGAAAAACTTGATGAATTAGCTTTTATAAGCTCAGATTATTGTGATTGTGAGTATTTTAAATACCTGACAAATCTTGAATTTCTTAGTATTGGATTTAAAACGATCGATAACCTAAAAAAGCTCTCTGAACTGCATAACTTAAAACGTCTGGAAATATACACTTCAAAATTAAAAATGGAATCCCTTGAAAATGTAACTGAATTATTTATTGATTCGTTGGAAATACAGGATGTTCAACAAATATCTTCAATGAAAAACTTAGAATCAATATATATAAGCAACGAAGTATCAGGTGAAATCAGTCTGGAATATTTTTCACAGCTGCCCAATCTGAAAAAACTGACTTTGGTTAATTGTAAATTTCAAGAATCCGAAGAAGAGATAGAAAAATATAGAGAGTATTATAATTCAAAATTAGAAGAGGTATATATAAAAGAATTCGAAGAATAATGTGAACTACTTCTTTCCTGTTAAAAATATGCATCTATACTTTTTGCAACTGAAGTGGACCAATGAAGATCTGGATGAAGAATCAACTGAACAAGAAAGAAAAAAACATTGAGCCTATTGATATGACAATTCGTGAAATGCAGAATTTGTTCTTGCATAAGGAAAACGCTAATCAATATCACAGAAAAAATGTCATTATCTTTGGTGCAGATGAAAAAAGATTGTAGTTTAACAGGAACTTTCCACTTTGATATATGAACTTATGATATATGTTGAATATGCTTCTGAATTATGGTATACTAAATAAAACATTGATAGGAACTTAGAAAAACATGAATGAGCTATCCGATAGGTGTACAGAAATTTGATGAAATAATAAACATAGAAAGTGAGAGCAGAAATATTGAAGAATGGATAGTTGATAATATGAAATTATAGGGATATAATCAAAATCATAAAAGGGGATCAAACTATGGGAATAATAAAACAGTTAGCACCATCGTCTGAGATGCGGATAGGATGGTACTTAAAATCCACCTCGTGCCTCGGTCCTGGTACACGTTTCGCTCTCTGGCTTCAGGGGTGTGAACGCGGATGTAAAGGATGTATAGCACCGGAACTGCAGCCTTTGACAGGCGGACGGTCAGAAAAAATTTCAAATCTTGCCTCACTGATACTGTCTTCAAACACTGAAGGAATCACCATCAGCGGCGGAGAACCGTTTTATCAGGCTGACAAGCTATATAAGCTCCTGTCCGAAATACTGTCATTCAAACCCGAAACCGGTGTAATAATCTACACCGGCTACAAAATAGAAGAACTGATAAATTCAGACGAAAAGTACATAAAGGAATTATTGTCACACTACACAGACATTCTGATAGACGGTGAATACATCGAATCCCTTGATGACGATAAGGGATTGAGAGGCTCGTCAAATCAGAAAGCACATTTTCTCTCTGAAAAATACAGAGAATATGAGGAAATATATAAAAAACCTGCCGGCAGGAAGGCGAACCTTATATTTGCAAAGAACAAATTTCAGGTTGCCGGAATTCCTTCACGGCAGGTCAAAGATATTTTAAATAAAGGGATCTACTGATCCCTGGTTTTTTGTTTTCTTCTGTGAACGTTTGAAAGCGGATTTGTTTCAGCAGCGTTCTTTTTCTGATCATCAGAAAGATGTGTATAAATTTCAGTAGTTGATATACTTGCATGTCCCAGAACTTCCTTCAAAACAAGAGTGTCCGTTCCGCCATGCTGATACATCAGAGTAGCTGCCGTATGACGCAGCTTGTGCGGAGAAATACCGCGGTTTCCAAGCCCTGTATCATTCAAGACCTTTTCAACTATCTGCTCAACTCTTCTCCTGCTTATCCTGCGCTTTTTTCTGCTTAAAAACAGCGCATGCGGTTCCTCAGGGGGATTTTTTCTTGACTTGAGATATGCATTTATGGCATCAACGCATGAGTCGTTTATGTAGATCATACGCTGCTTGTTTCCTTTGCCCTTCAGAAGCAGCCTTTTTTCTTCAAAATCTATATCCTCAAGGTTGATGCTTACAAGCTCGTTGAGTCGCATCCCGCAGTTTAAAAACAGTGTAATGATGCAGAAGTCACGTTCCGGATTTTCAAACGACTCAGATGACAGCAGACGCAGGCTTTCCTCAAGTGTGAGAAACTTAGGGAGAGCTTTTTTTACTGACGGCATTTCGAGATCAACTATAGGATTTGTTTCAAGAATATTTGCTCTCTTTGTGAGGTAAGTAAAAAAACTTCTCAGAGCAGCAGCCTTTCTTGCTCTTGCAGCATTTCCGTTGCCGCGTTCGTCAGCCAGATAAAACTCAAAATCGTATATGTCCTTCAACGAGATCTCTTTGAGCATTTCCTTCGGAAATTCATTGATTTTTATAGCCTCTATCGGAATGTCAAGGTTTTTCTTCATCATGAGAATGTATCTTAAGAAAAGTCTTATATTTATATAATATTCATTTACTGTTGTTTCTGAACGTCCCTTTACAATACGGAGATAGAAAATATAATCGTTTAAAAAGTCAGGGCATTCTGTTTTGTTTATAGTCATTTTTGAAGTACACCTCTAAAAATCTTATTTTTAAAAAACACAAAAAAACTGTAGATACTACATGCTATTGATTTTATCATTTCGTTCAGTCTGCGTATAATTTTCAATTGCAAAAAATGTTTCTATGAATCTCATTTGTTTGTTGAAAGCAGAACTTTGAATATCGGATTAATTTGAATTTTTATTATTATATCGCATTTTGTAAATTAATGCAAGGCTAAACAGAAGATTTATTTTATGTCAATATAGTTAATTGAGAAAAAATAGAATGAAATATGATTATGATACTGTAATATCTGTATTTATACGATGACAAAAAAATTGTAAAATTATAAAATATTTTGTCATTAACTTACAAAGTTAAACTTTTTTTATGAAACTGTTGATTTTTTTTTTTTTTTTTTGTTATAATAATAACATAAAAAGATGGCTATATTATTATATGAGAAATTTTGATATATTGAAAATAATATGCCGGTCTTTTTTGGAAATAATAGCGTGCAATTATATTGTGCAGAAAATATATTTGCATATTTAAAGATATGGTCTGCAACATATCTAAAAAACATAAGCACATGGTTCTTTTAGGTATAAAGAATTATAGTGTGTATATCGATGAATAGGAGTTTATTTATGAAATTTAACAAAAATGTATTAAAAAAAGTAATTGTCGGAGCAGTTGCTTCAGCATCAGTATTAGTATTAAATTTATCAGTAAGTGCTTCAGATTGGTCTAATAAAGGGGGGTTCACCAATTTGAAAATTACAGAAGATTATCATCATGTTTTCACAATAAATCAACATTGCAGTACACCACAAATATCATTTACAGAGGTTACTGGTTGGAATAAAAGAGTTAGAATAAATGTATTTGGCTCAACAGATAATGGTTATTATATAGACAGGAATTATGATAGAAACTTAGATTATGCTTCTAGTTGTGAATTTGTAGCTGGTGGTCTTTCAACCGGAACATATAGTATGGATATAATAGGAATAAAAGGATTTGGTAATTGTAAGGCATCCGGAACGTTTGAAATGAACTAATTCATTATTTGAAATTAGATTGAAAAGATTTCTCCGCCATTTTTTTGACGGAGATATCTTTTATTATATTAATTTTATAGCTGATTATTCATTTTAAATTATTAATGGAGGATATATGTTTAAAACGCAGTTAAGAATAATGGTTGAAAAAAAAAGTTTTAAAATAGGCTTTACAATAATGATACTTTTGGCGTGTCTTACGCCCTTAAATTATGTTTTGGAAGCTGTGATTCATGAGGATGATATTTCTTTATTAGTATCAAGAGAATATGCATATATTTTTAATGCATATAGTTATTTAACTTTATATACAATTTTTTTGATTCCTATCCTTTCTTTTTTTACTTTTTCTCTTTCTTATGTTACGGATAGAAAATGTGGATATGATTTTATTATGATTTCCAGAAAAGGCTCAAGGTCATATTATATTTCAAAATATTTTTGCTGTCTGATTGGAGGATTTTGTATTGTATTTATTCCTGCTTTGGTAAATATACTGATAAATTTTCTTTTTCTTCCGAGTACACAGACTGATCTTTTTAATGACAACGTATATAATCATTTATATGGAGTTTTAAGTAATTCAGATTTGGATCAAAATATAAAACAATATTATATATTTGAATATAATATGATTATTGAACATCCATTTTTAAATAATTTGTGTGCTGCTTTGTGTATGGGAGTGGTAAGTGGAGTGAGCAGCGTAAGTACATTTGTTGCCAGCTTTTTTATAAAAGAAAGATACGCATTTTTATCAGTTTTAGCTTCATATTTTATATTGTTTTTCGGTCGCTTATACAGAACTTTGTATGAATATGGTATAATTAATACATATAAAGCATCAATGATTCTTGATGAATATGGAACTAACGAGATGGGTAATAAAAATTATTTTGTATTTTTTATTGAAATAATAGTATTGTTAATTATTTCGTTTATTATTGTTATAAAGAAATCAGATAAAGATCAATTGTGAGTTGAATTTATGAAAAAGATATTATTAATGGTTTTGTGTATTATATCATATACACTTTTATTTCACATTCAAGATATATTAGTAGCTTTTAAATCTTATGCAGATAGTACTATTACTTTTTATTATTTTAAATATCCTAAGGCGAAGAGTGAAGAGCTTTTGTTAACGTATATAAATTATGAATTTGTTTTTATGATTTTTCCATGTCTGTATTCGATGAATATTTCTTCTGATTTTTCTGAAAAAGGAATATATTCCCTTGTAAGAAACAAAAGAAGAAGTCTTTTGTATTACAAAAATACTTTTATTGTTTTAATAATGTCATTTATATTTTCTATAATTAACTGCACTTTTGATTTTGCACTTGCTTACAGTAACATGTTTTTCATGGAAGAATATGCAAAATTATGGATAAAAGTAATTATTGCAGAAATGTTTTTAATTTTTGGACTTTGTATGATACAGAACGTAGTATCTATTCTGTTTGGAACTTCAGTAGCATTTATACTGACATTGTTATCATTGAATGTTCAGATTTTTTTTAGTTGGAAAGTAATCTGTTCGTTTGATAATGTAAATGCATTTCTTCCGTTTCTTCCGTTTTTAAATTATTTAAATGCAATGGATTCAGAAATCGGAATTGGATCGATTATTCTTTGCTCATTATTACCTTTTATGATTTTAATCTTTATTGGAAGATTATCAATAAAAAAGGATATCGGATTGATTAAATTGTTTTGATGATTAAATATTATTACTATTTTACATTTTACAAATAAAAGGATGTGTATTATGAATACTATCAGATTTGAATCGGTATCTAAAAAAATAAAAAAGAAAACAATACTCGATAATGTAAGTATTACACTTACAGGAGGTAAAATATATGGTCTTGTTGGTAAAAACGGATCTGGTAAGACAATGATTCTGCGAACTGTTGCAGGATTAATGAAACCATCATCAGGAAAAATTTTCTATAATGAAAAAGAACTATATAAAGATATAGATTTTATTCCAAAGCTTGGAATGATTATTGAAAATATCGGTTTGTATCCTGAATTCAGCGGGTTTAAGAATCTTTCTCTTTTGGCGAAAATTAATAATTGTATTTCAGAAAATGAAATCAAAGATGCTATAAAACGCGTAGGATTAGACCCTGAAGACAGACAACCGGTAAAAAAATATTCACTTGGAATGAATAAAAGAATTGCGATTGCACAGGCTTTGATGGAACATCCTGACGTTTTACTTTTGGATGAACCTACAAATGCACTCGATTCAGAAGGAATAGATCTGATAAGAAAAATTTGCAGTGAGGAAGCATCTCGTGGTGCTATTGTTGTAATTGCCAGCCATAACAAAGAGGATATTGAACTGCTTTGTAATAAAAAATATCAGGTAGATTGCGGGAAAGTTGATGGTGTATTATGAAAAAAATTATAATAATAAATTTAGTGATTATTGTATTATCTGCTTTATGTATAAAGATATTAATGTTAAATATACCTGATAATAAAGTTATGATCAAAGTAAATGATATTAGTCAGTTAAGTGATATTAATGCAATTCTTTATAATAAGGCATTTTCTATTGAAGAAAATTACTTATTTAACGTGTATAAAGATGAAAATATCAATAATTATTCAAATTGTGAAATAACAGCATTAGTTGTGAGATCAACAGGAGAAGTTGATTTATATAATAGATTATCGAAACAGAAAGTTATTGTTGAAGATGTTTTATCAGATAATAATCAGAATTTGATAGGTTCAGAAATAGAGTTACTTTCTCATAACTATGTTGCTAATTCATTTTCTTATGAAAAAAAGGAAGAATTTGATTCAAGAATAGAAAGATGTACAAGTATTAATCATTATCAACTTGCTCATCATGATTTTATTTGTCGCGGATTTTATTATGATTCATATCAGAATATTATGAAAAAGAATCATCATTATCTAGCTCTATGCAATGTATTTCACACAGATAAAGGAGATTATATATATTTGAATAGTACTATTTCATATTTTGATCTTGATAATGATTATAGCAAACCGGTAAAAGAAAAAGATGGATACTACGGAAATTACTGTAATTATATTGATAATGAAATTTTTTGTGATTCAGAAGAAGCACTTAATGAGTATCTGAAGTTTAAAAATTATATTTTTAAGAAATACGGATTAATAGATTCTGAATATTAATTTTTTATAGATGAAGGAATATAATAATGAAAGAATTTATAAAAAGAAAGTTTTTTGAAGTTGTAATATTTACAGCATTGGTTATTATGTTTAATTCGTGTTCGATAAAACATAATATTAATACTTCTAAAGAAAATATAGATGAAAAAGCATCACGAACATATTCGGTTTCGATGCTTGATACAAATAGTGAATGTTTAAATAATGTTGAAGATATAGTATTTTGTGAATCATTAAACTGTTATATCGTTTTAAAAGAAGTATATAAAGAAAACAGATCATATGTATATTTTTTCGATGAGAATCTTGAGTTACAGGAAGAAATAAATCTTGGATTAAAGATAAATGAGAGAATTGATCAAAGATGGGATTATAACAATTCAGGTGATATGTTTTTTATTATAGACCGAAAAAAAGAAATACATGATGAAATAGATCCTGACATTATTTCATGGGAAGATGAAGAATATATAAAAATATATAATCATAATAAAAAAAGTTATTCAGATTTTCAGATTCCGGATGTTTTAAAAGATATTTATATAGAAAAAGTTTTTCTTCTGGATGATGGAAGAAGTGTGATTTTAGCAAATGATTTCAAGGAAAATCGCTTCTATGTAATGAATGAAGAATTAGAAATAATTGATGAGTTTTCATTAGGTAATATTGGAGCAGTCATGACAACTGTTGAAAAAGGAGGTGTGATATCATTTGTTTCACAGAATGGAGAAAACTATATTATTGGAACGATTGATATTAATGATAAACGTATGGTAAATAAACGAAGTACATGTTATGAAAATCAATCGTTATGTTTATTTTACGGAGTATCAGATGAACTATATTTTCAATTAGGCGACAGAATTGAAATTCTGTCAGAGAACGAATCTCAATATATTTGCAATCTTGGTGCTGTTGGTATATCTGGATTATATGTAAGTAATATTACATCTATGCCTGATGGAAATTTTTTAATAGGAGTATTTGATAATAAAGCAAACGTTGTTTTTTATGTTTTGAGAGAACTTATTGGTAATGAAGCTGAAATGATTAATAAAACGATTTTGACAGTAGGTGTTGGAAATGTTGATATTTATACGCTGGATAAAATAAAAAGTCTGAATTTAGCCAATGAATTCTATCAAATTCAGATAAAGGACTACAGTAAATATAACTCAGATGATAATAATGCAGGTGCTTCAGATCAGCTTTTCAAAGATTATATTTCGGGAAATGCTCCTGATATAATTGTTTGTTCTTCTTTTGGTAACTCAAAAGTATTAGAGAATGCAGGTGCTTTTGCAGATCTTTCTAATTATCTTGATGATGAGGAGGATTTAAAAAGATCAGATATAGTTCCTGTGGTTTTGAATGCATTTAACAATAATGGTAAAATATACAGTCTTCCTGAAAGTTTTCAATGGAGTACTAATGTAGTATCGACAAAATATATAAAATCTAATACTAGTTGGACTGTTGAAAATATGATAGAAACGTATAGTAATTTTTCTTCAGAGATAGATTTTATGGATGACATATCCTGCGAAGAAATGTTAAGTATTTTAGTTTATGAGTGTGCAGATGATTTTATAGATTATAATGCTAAAAAATGTAGTTTTGATTCAGATACATTTATAAATTTATTAAAATTTTGTAAGTCATATGATCAAAATAGAAATCAACAAACAAATAGAGACAAGTTTATGGAACAAGTTTTTGTTTCAAGTTTTGAAGATTTTCATAATCTTGTTTCAGGAAAATATGAAAATGAGAAAATATCTTTTGTCGGATATCCAGGAAAAAATGGTGGGAATGGGATTATATCATCAAATATGTGTCTTGCAATAAACAACAATTCAATTAATAAAAAAGGTTCATGGGAAGTAATAAAAAAATTCTTTATGTATGATTATCAGAAAGGCGTTATAAAAGGATTCCCTATAAATGTAAAAGCATTTAATGATGCTGCTGAAAATGCATTAATTCCTTATTATGATGAAAATGGTATTATTGTTCCAAATTACTATGAAACATTATTTGGTAAAAAGGATATCGGATATTTTAGTGAAGAGGAAAAAGAGTTATTAATAAATCTTTTGAATAGCAACAACAGGACAATTCTTACAGACGACAATATATATATGGTAATTCAAGAAGAATTGATGTTATTGATAAATGATGACTCAACACCTGAACAAACAGCTAAAAAGCTTCAAAACAAGATAAATCTGTATTTGAATGAACAAAAATGATAGTTTTAATATAATTGAAAAGACGGAGGTTACAATTATGTATATCCGTCTTTTTTGTCCTGTATAATTATTAAAAAGTATAGCCTTTATATACAAAATTCAGATTGTAATCAATATGCACAATTTATTCGTAAAATGTTTGTAACAAAGTTAAAATGTTATTTTCTTAGATAAAAATATAAAAAAACTATCGACAAATATAAAAAAAACGTGTATAATTTAATTATAAAGGTCATTATAACTAAATGCTTGTATAGGCATTATTGAAGGGAGTTTTATTATGGACGAAAATATGAAAAGTGTTATTTTAAACCGGATCAACCGTACAGCCGAAGCTTTGAAAAAGAATAACATGGAATTTCATTATGCAGAATCTAAAGTTGAAGTTCTTACTATAATCAGTAATATACTTAAAACAGGGGATGTTGTTGCAACAGGCGGTTCTGTAACACTTGAGGAATGCGGGGTAATTGATTTCCTCAAATCAGACAAGTACAAATATCTTGACAGACATTCGGTTGACACTGATAAGCTGGATACTTTGTACAAAGCTTCTTTTGCCGCAGATGCATATATCTGCAGTTCAAATGCTGTAACTGAGAACGGTGAACTTTATAACGTAGACGGAACCGGAAACCGTATAGCTGCAATTACTTACGGACCTAAGTCAGTTATAATAGTTGTTGGATATAACAAGATCGTAAACAATCTTGATGAAGCTGTAAACAGAGTAAAGACAATTACAGCTCCTGCAAACAGCCAGAGACTTACCTGTGCATCATATTGCTATGAAAAAGGATGCTGTTCAGCTGCTCCTGACGGACTTGAAGGTATAACAAACGGTTGCGATGCAGACGGAAGAATCTGCTGCAGCTATCTTATTACCGGCCATCAGAGAGAAAAAGACAGGATCAAGGTAATAATCGTAGGGGAAAAGCTTGGCTATTAAAAATTAATTTAAAGATAAAAAATACATCAGACCGGGGAACAAGGACCTTAGTTCTTCGGTCTTGTTTTTTGTATTTTTATATAGTTTATTACTACTAAAGCGAGGTTATTCAAATGTCAGAAAAAAGAAAGAAATTTATGAGAGCAGTAAGTGCAGGAGTATTGTCTTTTGCATTGCTTTTTTTACCGTTATCCGGTCAAAACAGTGTAAAAGCTGATGTCAGTTTAAAAATTGGCGATCTTGACGGTGACGGATGCGTAAATGTGTTTGACAGAATGCACCTGAAAAGAAGCATTCTTGAAGGCGCTCCGCATTTTAGTGTGACTAACTGGAGAACAACTCTTGATATAAATAAGGATGGAAGCATAGATCCAAAGGATTACACACTTCTCGGACAGTTTCTTCTTAAGGCCGGTGATAAAATAATAGATACGGATGAAACGGTTTCACGTTTTGACGGAGTTGATGTATCAAGATGGCAGGATGTTATAGACTGGAAAACTGCAGCATTATCAGGAATTGATTTTGTAATGATAAAAGCCGGTGAAGGGACCGAGATAGAACAGACATTTATCAGAAACATCACAGGTGCCAAGGAAGCAGGCGTGCAGGTGGGCATATACTGGTTTGCAAATGCGACATGTCCTGAGGAAGCAGTAAAGGAAGCAGAAGCGTGCTTGAGCTTTATTAAAGATTATAAGCTGGAATATCCTGTTGTATATGATTTTGAATACAGAACGCTGGGAAGTGAACCAAATTACAGCAATCCTCTTGCTTATGACAAAGCAGCATGCACAGATACCATGATCGCATTTCTTGATGTAATTGATGCAAACGGATACTATCCGATGGTATATACAAACAAGGATTTTCCTCAGAGATTTCTTGAGATGGACCGGCTTACTGCAAAGTACGATATCTGGTATGCAAATTATTCGTCATCACTAAAAGAGCCGGATACTGAATGCACAATGTGGCAGTATTCATGTACAGGTCGAAAAAACGGAATAAAAACAGATGTTGATCTGGATGTTTCATTTGTTGATTATAAATCATTAATGGTGAAAAACAAACTAAACGGCTTTAACTAAATTAAAAAGAGAAATTCAGGGGTGATAATATGGCAGGCGGAATGGGCGGTCCGAGAGCAGGACTTGGACCAAGGGGCTTTCTGACAGAGGAAGAAAAGAAAAATATGCCCGGAGTCAGTATGAAGCTTTTAAAAAGAATATTCGGATATCTGAAACCTTATACGATCCAGTTTATCTTTGTTTTTATTGCAATTTTGCTGTCTGCAGTCATCGGACTTCTGCCTTCGATCATAACAGGGCGTATAGTTGATGATGCACTTGGCGGTAAAAACATGCAGCTTCTTATCAAACTTCTGTTTATTGCCTTTGCGACACTTATAACGTCACAGGTAATAGGAGTTCTTGAAAATTATATCAACTCATGGATATCAAACCATATAATTTTTGATATGAAAAATCAGATGTATCATCATCTTCAGTATATGCCCCACAAATTTTTCACGACTGAAAAGCAGGGCGATATAATAACAAGGATGAATACTGATATCAGCGGTGTCAGCACTATCATTTCCAATACTCTTTCAAATGCCGTAGGAAATACAGCAACACTTGTTACAACAGTTGTTGCCCTGTTTTCAATGAACTGGAAGCTTGCAATAGTTGGAATGCTGATAATCCCTCTGCTGATCCTGCCGACGAAAAAAGTTGGAAAAAAGCAGTGGATGTTACGAACTGAGTCACAGGCAAAAAACGATGAGATGAACCAGCTTATAAATGAAACACTGAGCGTTTCCGGATCCATGCTTGTAAAGCTTTTTACCCGTGAGGAAAAGGAATATGACCGTTTTGTAAAGGTAAATAAAGAATCCGTAAATATCAGCATGAAGGAGCAGCGGAGCGGCAGCTGGTTTCGTGTGGTTATGGGCATGTTTGTACAGGTAGGACCGCTGCTGATGTATTTTGCAGGCGGATATCTTATAATTTCTCATATTGATGATACTCTTACAGTAGGTACTATTACGGCAATGGTGGCTCTCATCAACAGACTTTACCGTCCTGTTCAGGACCTTCTGAATCTCAGTGTTGAATTTACAAGGAGTCTTGCACTGTTTACACGTATTTTTGACTACTTTGATATGAAAAATGACATACAGTCACCTGAAAACGGCGAGACTAAAGATATTACAAAGCAGGATATTTCATATGATCATGTTGCCTTCGGCTACGGACAGAGATCCTCTGACGGGAAAAATGATGATGCTGAAGACAGCCTGATATTAAAGGATGTAAACTTTACTGTACCGGGCGGGCAGATGTATGCTATCGTAGGTCCTTCAGGTTCCGGAAAGTCAACTGTGGTAAATCTTATTCCGAGACTGTATGATGTAAATTCAGGAAGCGTAAAGATCGGCGGCATCGATGTAAAGGACTATGATCTGTTCTATCTGAGATCGTGTGTCGGCGTTGTATCGCAGGAAACATATCTGTTCAACGGTACCATAAAAGAAAATCTTCTGTATGCAAAGGACGATGCAACTGATGAGGAAATTATGGAGGCATGTAAAAAAGCAAGCATCCATGATTTTATCATGGCACAGCCTGACGGATACGATACAGAGGTCGGAAACCGCGGACTTAAGCTTTCAGGCGGTGAAAAGCAGAGACTGTCCATAGCACGTGTAATTTTAAAGGACCCTAAGATACTTATTCTCGATGAGGCAACCTCAGCACTGGATTCAATTTCAGAAAATGCCATTCAGGATGCGCTTGAAATGCTGATGAAGGGCAGAACAAGTCTGGTTATCGCACACAGGCTTTCAACTATCCTTAAGGCTGATGCAATAATGGTTGTAAAAGACGGCGTTATCAAAGAAAAAGGATCGCACAATGAGCTTCTTGAATTAAACGGAGTATACAAGGAGCTTTACGAAACACAGTTCAAGAAAGCACTTGAGCTTGAAGGCGTCAGAGATCCTCTTAAGGATTCAGATTATTATGGTCTTATTGAAGAAGATTATATGGGATTTTAAAAATAGCACCCCTTCGCAGCGCGAAGGGGTTTTGTTTTGAAATTAATGTGAATCGAATAACAATAAAAACAAGAAAATTGGTGAAAAAGATAAATATATAAGACTAAAACAAGAAAAAAATAAAAAAATTGGCGAAAAAAATGTTGAAAAAATGTTGAAAAGGGGTTGAGAATTAACATTTTCTGTCGAATATTATAGTATAGGAATTTAAAGGAGGGTGATTATAAAATGGATAAACATGGAATGACAACATCAAACCTGAATACAAGAGATGCTTTGCTGAAATCACTTGCAGATGAGCTGTTTGGTGTTGAAAACGGAAAAGTGCTTGTTGCAAAAGATATAAGCATTTTCGGACTTGTATATACACTTTATAAAAAAGGGAATGTACTGACTGCTGACGTAACAGGCTCTTCAGGAAAAGATATAGAGATAATAATTCCTGAGACAATAAAATACAAAGAAAATGACTATAAAGTTGAAAGAATAAACAACAGTGCATTTTGTTTAAATACAAAGACGGAGATAATCAGTATTCCGTCAGGAGTGGAGAATATTGAAAAACATACATTTGAACGGTGTACATCACTGAGAAAAATATCAGTTTCAGAGAATAATAAAAAGTACTGTTCAAATTTTGAAGGCGTGCTGTTTTCAAAAGACAGAAAGAGTCTTCTTGTATATCCTGCAGGAAAAAAAGATTCAACTTATGTGATACCGAATGATGTTGAAAAAATATCGGACGGAGCATTTTACGGAAATATGAATCTGAGATATGCAGATATGTCTGATTCAGTGGTTTTGATCGGAGACCAGGCTTTTTATAACTGCAGTGAACTTATCAGCATCAGAGTAAGTTCAAAAATTACTGTTATAGGAAATAATGCTTTTATGGGCTGTACTTCGCTTCGGCATGTAGAAATTCCGGCATCAGCAGAATTAATTGGTGATGCAGCATTTTGCGGCTGTTCATCACTTCTGATGATAAACGTTTCACCCGGAAACAAGTCATATTTTTCATATAACGGTATTTTGTATGACAAACTTAGAAAATCTCTTAAGGTATATCCTTCAGGAAGAACAGATGAAGGATTTTATGTTCCTGAGTATGTATCTGTGATTGAAAAGCATGCATTTTACAAATGTGATTTTCTGAAGTCGGTATATATAGATGAACATGTGACAGAAATTGAGAAACAGGCATTTTACCGGTGTGTTTCTCTTGAAAATATAAATGTAAGTCTGAATAACAGAAGATACCGTTCAGATCACGGTATTTTATATAACAGCACTCTTACAGAACTCATTCTGTATCCGGCTGAAAAGAAATATGATACTTTCACACTGCCGGACAAGACTGTAAAAATAGCTGAAAATGCATTCAGTTCAAGCAAATATCTAAAATCTGTTATTCTTCCTGAGAGTGTTCGGATAATAGAAGACTATGCATTTTTTAACTGCAGTGGTTTAAGATATGTTTCGCTTTCAAGAAAAACAGAAATAATCGGAGACTATGCATTCGGATACTGCGTACATCTTAAAAATGTTGCGATTCCGGGAAGCGTTTCACGGATCGGCGAATTTGCATTTGAATGCTGTTTCGAAATGAGATGTGTATCAATATTAAAAGGCGTGACAAAAATATCAAAATCTGCATTTTTATACTGCCGCAGCCTTACTGATATTTCTATTCCAAGAAGTGTGACATCAATTGAAAGCGCTGCTTTTTGCGGATGTCTTAATCTGATAAATATTTACTATGAAGGAAGCAAGCTGGAATGGAGTCAGATAAACACTGACAATTCCTACTCCGGAAATAAATCGCTTATATCTGCAGGTAAACACTGCGCTTGATAAATACTAACCTCTTTCAACAAAAACGGCTGCATTTACCGCAGCCGTTTTTGTTATTTGAAGTAACTTATTGCATATTATCATAAATTAAAGTATAATTAAATTAATAAAAAATAAATATGAGAAAAGGAATGAGTAAAATGGATAAAAAAGATATTTTTAAAATGGTAGATCATACACAGTTAAAAGCATTTGCTGATTTTAATGCTGTAAAAAAGCTATGCGATGAAGCTGTGGAAAACCAGATGGCATCCGTCTGCATCCCTCCGTCGTATGTAAAGAGAGTTAAGGAAATATACAAGGATACTTTAAAGATCTGCACCGTAATAGGTTTCCCTCTCGGATACAATACAACGGAGGTAAAGGTTTTTGAAACAAAGGAAGCAATTAAGGACGGTGCCGACGAGGTAGATATAGTAATAAACATCGGCGACGTAAAAAACAATGATTTTGAAAAAGTAAAAGCTGAGCTTCAGTCAGTAAGAGAAGCATCCGAAGGAAAAATACTAAAGGTAATAATAGAAACCTGCTACCTTACAGAAGAAGAAAAAATCAAACTTTGCCAAATAGTAACCGAAGTAAAAGCCGATTTCATCAAAACCTCCACCGGTTTCGGCACCGCCGGAGCAACCCTCTCCGACATCGAACTCTTTAAACAAAACATAGGCCCGGATGTCAAAATCAAAGCCGCCGGCGGCATCCGCACCCGCGAAGATTTCGATTCCTTCTCCACCTCCGGCTGCTCGAGAATCGGCGCCAGCTCCGCCCTCACCGCCTTTTCCTGATAATTCTTCAAAGTATACTGTAAATTTTTACACGATTCATACCCTACTTGTAAAAAAATATATTTGAGGCGCATCTCACTAGCAAAGCCCAATGCCTGCGAAGGTGCAGGGCGACCGCAAAGCCCTGCAAACACCTAAGCGCCCCCATCAACTAAAACATCAGCAGAATTTGCGAAGGTGCAGGGCGACCGCAAAGCCCTGCAAACACCTAAGCGTTCTCATCAACTAAAACATCAGCAGAATTTGCGAAGGTGCAGGGCGACCGCAAAGCCCTGCAAACACCTAAGCGTTCCCATCAACTAAAACATCAGCAGAATTTGCGAAGGTGCAGGGCGACCGCAAAGCCCTGCAAATACCTACCCGCCCCCAGTAAATTAAACCATATTTCATAATGAGGTGATCCCATGAACAAACCAACTCGAATATTCCTCTTCGTACTCGACAGCTTCGGCATAGGCAACGCCCCCGATGCAGACACCTTCGGCGACCATGGAGCCGACACCCTTAAATCCTGCTACGAAACCACCACCCTCAACCTCCCGACCATGCGCTCCCTCGGCCTTTTCAACATAGAAAACATCACCGTCGGAGAAAAACACCCTTCACCAATCGGTGCATACGCCCGAATAACAGAAAAATCAGCCGGAAAAGACACCACAATAGGTCACTGGGAAATAGCCGGAGCCGTATCAGAAAAACCATTACCCGTATACCCTGACGGTTTCCCTGATGAAGTAATTGAAAAACTGGAAAAAGCAACAGGCAGAAAAATAATCTGCAACAAACCGTATTCCGGAACAAAGGTAATAGTCGATTATGGAAAGGAACACCTTGAAACCGGAGCACTTATAGTATACACTTCCGCAGACAGCGTATGCCAGATCGCAGCACATGAGGATATTGTACCGACAGAGCTGCTGTACAAATACTGCGAAGAGGCAAGAAAAATTCTAACAGGAGTTCACGGCGTCGGCAGAGTGATAGCCAGACCTTTCAACGGCACATACCCTGATTTTGTCAGAACCTCCGGAAGACACGATTTTTCACTTGAACCTCCGAAGGAGACCCTTCTCGATGCGCTGATGAAGAAAAATACTGATACTCTTGCAGTCGGAAAGATCTATGACATATTTGCAGGCAGAGGCATTTCGGAAACAGTTCGTACATCAGGAAATACTGACGGCATGATGAAAACAGATCAGTTTTTCGAAAAAGATTTTAATGGACTTTGCTTTATAAATCTTGTTGATTTTGATATGCTGTACGGTCACAGAAGAGATGCTGCCGGATATGCAAATGCCCTGAATGAATTTGATTCATGGCTGTCAGGATTTATGGCTAAAATGCATGATGATGACATAATAATGATTACAGCTGACCATGGCTGTGACCCTTGTTTTAAGGGAACAGATCATACAAGAGAATGTACTCCGCTTTTAGTTTATGGAAAAAATATAGTTCCAAAAGATCTGAAAACACGTCATTCATTTGCAGATATTGCAGCAACGGTCAGTGAAATATTTGATGCAGATTATTCCGCTGACGGTGAATCATTTGCAGAGGAAATAATAAAAAAATAAAACTAAAAAAGACTGTTAAGAAACATAATTTGAGTTTCTTAACAGCCTTTTATTATTTTTCAGTTGTAATGATAAATCCGTCTGTATTGTTTCCGGAAATAGTAGAAAATGTTGAAGAATTGTCTCTTGGGACACATACTTCACATTTCTGACTGTCGTTTTCGACAGGCTTTGCTTTTGCATAGTATATTTCGTACTGCTTTGAATTAAATGAAAAGCATAATTTGTTTGAGAGAGAGTATTTTTTCAGCTCTTCCAGATATTCTTCCAGAGTTAAATTGTTCTGAGAGATGTAGTAAGCATGCGGAAGACCGAGATATCTGAAGTGGTTTTCATGATTTTTTATACCTGTAGTATCAGCTTTCTCTTCAGGATATCTTAAAATAAAGCCGTATTTGTAACAGTTTTCGGTAAACCATGTTTCAAATTCAAGTTCTGTAATGCTGTTGTTTGATGAAAATGAAAGATCAGCACAAAGACCTGTCTGATGTTCAGAATAACCGCCTTTGCTCATTTTTATAACATTGTCAAGAGCCTGATTGTAAATGATATTCTGTTCATCAGGAGAAACGTATGCACTTTTTATCATGATTCCTGTTTTCCCGTTTGGTTCTTTCATACTGTTTTCGGTAAAAAATCCTTCGGTCATGTTATTAAGTGCTTTTAAAGCATTTATATCCATTGTAAGAGAAAGACTTTTGGATTCATAATATGGGTTTTTATTATCGTCTATAACGACCAGCTCAGCAGCTTTTTCAGCAGATTCTTCAAATTTGTGATCGTCATTGACAAGGATCAGATTTCCTTCATGAATGCTGCTGATGTTCAGATATTGGTTTTCATATTCCAGATCAGTTGATTTTGAGACAACCATGGATCTGGAACTTGAGTCCCGGGAAGTGTCCGGTTTGTTTTTATTGCTTTCAACTGCTTTTGTTATCAGATTCAAAATAATTCCTATAATAAGCATTACGACAATAAGAGCACCGGCAGCAATCAGGACACGGTCAAATCTTAAATTCTGACGTTTTTTATTCAATATACCAGCTCCTAAAAATCAGAGACTTTGTAAAGTCGGAGACTTATTTTGTTAAACAATATAAATTATACACATTTGAGGTTAATAAGTCAATTATAAAAATGTGATATTTAGTTTGTAAATTAAGAAAGTGTTTCAAAGCTCTGCTTTTAACAAGCAGAGGCGGGGGATATCCTCTGTGTTGTTATATTATTCCTGCTTTTTTTGCAGCCTTATGCCATACCGGAAATTCTTTCAGAAGAAGCTGATAGAGATCGGACGGAGTTGTCTTAAGATAATCGTCAATTGCGAAGAAATTTGCATTGTCAACGATTCGGCCTTCGATTTTGTCAAAATTTTCAAGTTCATCGTAACGGGAACCTCCGACGCCGATAAACTGCCAGAAGATAGGCATTGATGATGACTCAATGAGGAGTTTCCTTATACTTAAACCTTTGTCAATACTGCCGTCTGTGATAAACATTACGAAAACCGGAGTACTGCTTTTTTTATGCTCATCGATTATTTCGCTCATAAGAAGCGGCTCGTTATTTGAATATCCGAGCTTTTTCATCAGTTTTTCCCAGTTTGACGGAAGAGCTTTTCTGTAGTTTTCAAGTGTGATATCAGGCATTTTTTTCGGTGTTGAACCATAAAACCACGATTCTATTTTCAGATCGTCATCAAAAAGAAGTGCAGCGGGTACGGTTCTGTTAATAACTTCATTCACAGTTCCGTTTGTATATCTTGGATACATAGAGCCTGACATGTCAAGACAGAGAATGGTTTTTGCAGTAATCCCTGCAGTTTCATACTGTTCTGCAGCTGTAAGGAGCGGCTGAGCCAGACTGACAAGTTCAGGAGCATATTTACTCAGCTTTTTTTCAAACGGAGTTTTGAATGATGTTTCTTCTTTTGGATCTGTCTCCTGTGAAGAAGGATCATAGCGTTCTCCCGAATCATATGTAGGTTCCTTCAGTGTCGGAGTATATTCCTCTGAAGGCTCGGCACCGAAATATCTGAGAAGTTCAGCTATACCGCCTCCGAATGCTTTGCAGTCAAATGAAAATAACCATGCGTTATGATAGAAAATGTTAAAATAAAGAAGACCTTTATCATCAGAAAAATCGTCTGTTTTAAGAATGTTCCGGAAAATGCACATGCCGTTCTGAATAAGCTTCACTGACAGCATTTCTGTGTTTTTCATTGTCTTTTCCGAGTCTGTAGATATGGTAAAGAACAAACGTGATATATTGTTCGAGAGTTTTGAAAGATCAACTGTAAAATTTCTGTCATCAGAAAGCTTTACAGAACCGTGAGGTGCTCTCTTCTGATTGTAGAATATCAAATACCGTTCATCAGCAAGAGTGTTTTCGCTGTCAAGTCCGAAACAGCATATGTCATATCCGGCATCTCCGGATATTTCAAAGCACAGTTCAAATTTTTTATCGATGTCAATAAATTTTTCAAGCTTGTCTGAATATCCTTTATTCAACTGCATATTTATGCCTCCTGATAGTTTTTATTTAAGTATACCATATTTTTATGCTTACAGCAATATTTATTTCCATGCATAAGTACGCAGCCGGGAACAAAACTGTAATTATTCACAGCAGACCATTGAACAGAAGCTGAATTTGTGCTATACTTAAATCATCGTTTGAACATAAATATTATACAAAACTGAATAACAAAAAAGAGGTGCAATAATAATGGGAAAAACATTTTTGCTTTTCGGAAGAAATTATGAGGTTACAGAAGCCAGAAACAATTATTTTGAGTTAAGAAGGATCTGCGACAGTATTTCTGAGGGAGTAGCTGAAGAATACCTTATGCGTTTTCACAATATGATAAAGGGTGAAACAGATCTCAGAAACAAGATAAAGGAGCTGGCTTTTCAGGTCATTTCAATTCCGGTAAACAGTCTTTTATCCGTTTATCTCTCAAGAAATTACTATAACATTTCAGCACAGCAGATAAGTGAACAGATAATGAATTCCGAAGACTTCACCAGAGAATTCAAAAAGATCACAGCTTCAATAGATGAAATACAGAGAATCGCATCTGAGGAAAAATACAGAAGAAAGCTAAGAAAAGAAAACAGAGCACGCTGGTGTGCAGTCGGAGGTGGAATCGGTGATTCAATAAAAAGCGGGATATCAGCAGGTATGATGAATGCCGGATCAGGTCTTATTCATGGTGCGGTAAACTGTATCGGAAATTCACATACTGATTCAGTAAAAGCAAAAAAGCTGAGATGTCTGTATTCAAGCAATGAAACTGTAATGAGTCTTGCCATGGGACTTGAACGAGCTGTAAGAAACTATTTTGTGACCATGGGTGCAGTTCTTCAGGATAAAATGGGCTTTAAAATACACTGGATATACAGAAACGAAGTACAGGAAGCAGAAACTATTTTCAGAAATGTTGGAAATCCGGTTCTGACTGAAGATCAGAGAAGAGATATTTTATTCAAAGCACTTACTCTGGATCCGACAAATCCGGTTTTCTATGATTATATTTTCAGAATGTACGGCATAGAGGAAAAAAGAGCAGTCTGCGGAATAGCTGATTACTGTATGATCGACATTGACTATACAGTCAGCGGATATATCATTGAAAAAGCAGGAATTGATCCAAACCGAAAGGAATATACAATTGATGAAATAAAAGCAGTCAAAAACTCAGTTTTGACTCTCATGAACGAACTTGGGGTAAACAGAAATACTCTTCTCTCTGAAGCGGAAACACTTGAATATCAGATCACAGTAAACTCATTTACAGATATTGTTGAAAACAGCCATTCTGCAGATGAACTCAGTGAGATAAAAAATAAGTTGCTCGGAAGTATTCTTATTGTAAATGATAAAAATGATTTCAGTGATATCATTGATGAGAAGATAACAGATCTGAAAACATATGACGGCATTCTGTTTGAGACGCAGAGTGAAGCGGAGAGACACAGTAAGCTCGACAGTGAAGTATCAGAGGAAATCATAAGTATTCAGGATACCTCTTCACTGCCTCAGGTAAAGGAAAAAATAGCATCTTTAAGCCTTGTTCCTCAGATCGCAGACAAGCTTATGAATATGGTCGTTGAAAAGGACAAAGCGCTCAGAACTTATAAGGGTGTACTTTTCTCAACTCAGGAAGAAGCTAATAGAAATGAAAACGTGTTTAATGAGATATCCGCCGAAATATCTTCAGCACAGGATGTGCAGACAGTTTTTGATCTGATTGACAAAACCGGTTCATCAGGGCTGAATACAATAATAGCAGATGAACTCACAAAGATGTCCAATGAAAGAAGAATTGAAATTGAAAAAAGACTGCTTGCCGAAATTCTTCCGGAAGATCTTTTTGGTACTGAAACAGAAGAACTTCTCTCTCTTGAAGAAAAGGTAAAAAGTCTCAGCCTTGTAAAAGAGCTTGAAGATGATGCGCTTTTTAAACTGAATGACGCAAAGATGTTCAGACAGTATCTCAGACAGATAAAATGCTTTGATGTTATTTTCCATGATGCACATCATGCAGTTCTTGAGTGCAGATATTATCTCGATAAGCTGAGCGGACGCGAGGACAGTGTTCTTTATCAGAAAACTATGGATATAGTAATGAACAACCTGTATGCCTGTATGAAAAATGATTTTATCAATCCGTGCTGTCTTTCTCTTTCATCAGCTGAAAAGGCATTTAAAGCAATGGGTGTCGGAAGTAAGATCACGATATGCTCACCTGTATGTCAGCCTGATGATCCGAAATTTGCAGGATTCAAGATAAATAAATATGAGCTTCCGTTTTTCAGATACACGGTTGGATCGGAGTCAGATCTTCTTTTTACCACTGCAAATCTGTACTGCAGAACCAAAAAGAGCTTTTCTGTATTTAATCTTTCAGAATGCATAAATATCACAGAAACGCTGTCGTTCCCCGGAGGAAATGTTGAACTTTCACAGGATGACAAGAAAAATTCACTGTTTTTCCTTACGAAGAAAACAGTGTCTTCAGTAAAGGAAAACCTAAGCAGAGTAATCACAGAAGCAGCAAAATATGCTGAAAAAGTAAATGCGAACACACATTTTCTTAAGATATATGATAATTATCTGAAAATAATCATGAGTCACGAAAATGATGAGGAGTTTATAAGAAAAGCTGCAGAATGCGGTTCGAAGTTCGGACGTATGCAGATCGAAGCTGATGAGGAATCGATGAATCTGATTCGTGAGTTCGAAAAGGAAAAAATAGAATACAACGGTGCGGTGTACTATTCATCTGAGGATGCAGTGAAAGCCAAGAATGACTATAACAGAGCCAGAGAGATCTTCATGAATACCAACAAAGAAGATGAACAGTCCATAAAAAATTCGATTGAAGCATTAAAAGAAGACGGTACAGAAGCTGCTGCTGAGTTTACTGAAAACCTGTCTTCAAAGCTGCGTGAAATTGATGAAAAAAGCAGAACGGTTGATGGCATTCTGTATCCTGATAAGGAAGAAGCAGCCAAAGCCCAGCAGGAGCTTGTCGAGATCATGCAGATAATGAACGGTGTAAACAGCAGTGATGAGCAGTCGGTCAAAAATGCACTTGATTCTTTATCAGGCAGAAACACAGCCCTGTCTGACAAATATACCGAAAAGCTGAACAGGATGCTTTTATCCTATGACGTTGAGTACAGAACATATAAAGGAAAAGTATGTGACTCAAGAGAACAGGCAGATCTGCTTCGAAATGAAGAGGAAATAATAAAGGACATTATGTCGAAAGTATCTTCAAAAGAAGAAAATTCAATGCTTGAAGCAAAAGCAAAGCTTGAGGGATTGTCGTCTGAGCTTAAGGAAGAACCGCTGAATAAAATAGATGCAATGCTCAGTGAATATGACAGAAAGGCCAGAACATTTGAAAAGCATGAATACTCATCACGTGAAGAAGCAGAGAATGCAAAAAAAGCAGCTGAAACGATGAGCAGTATTATGGAATCAGTAAATCTTAAGGATGAGCAGGATGTTCTGAGAGCACGTGATGAGATACAGAGTATGCCTTTTGAAGAACTTAAGGAGACACATCTGAAAAAGCTTGACAAACATCTTGAAAAGCTGGATGTTGAGGCAAGAACCTTTGAAAAGAATGTATATCCGACAAGAGAACAGGCTGTGAACGCTAAAGAAACCAAGGAAAAATATTTGCAAATGACTGAAACTCTTGATTTCCTTGATCAGAGCAATCTTAGTATTCTTGAGCAGTATATTTCAAACGAGCTTAATGAAAAGATAAGACCTGAAGCATCAAAATATTATTCAGAACTTTGTGCAGTGATTAATGAAATGAAATCAGTTATTGAAAGTAATTCAAAACTTGATCCAAATGATAAAAAAGCATGCAGTGAAATGTATAAGCTGGCAGAAAAAACTGCTGCAAAGCTTAAAAAATATCATGTGAATACTGATAAAATGGAAGAAATCAAGAAACAGCATTATGCGTCATTAAATGCAGGTCAGAAATTTTTCGGATTGTTCAGGAAAAAGTAAAGAATTTTAAAAAAATATTGCAATTTTATATATTTTGTGATATTATAAAAAAGTAAATATATTTTATTTTTTATGGTATAGGAAAGAAGGTTATTTTAATGATTGAAATGAAACAGACCAAAATTGAAAATATGGGCGAGATCACTAAGCTGGTTTATGATAAGCTTTCAAAGTGTGATATCAGCAAAGCACCTGAAAAGCTTGCAGTTCAGGTAAATCTGAACGGTGCAAAAACAGGGGTGTTTTATATTGAATTCAAAGAAGGTCATCTTAGTGTTGAACCATACGAATATATTGACCGTGACGGAGAGATCACCATTACAAAGACAAACCTTGAAAAGCTTGTAAAGGGAAAAATGAATTTTTCAGATGAAAAGATCTCAAAATCAGGAGATGATTCAAAACTAAATATTCTTGGTTCATTCTTTTCATGATCATGAGTGATTAATAATTAAATGCAATACTATGCTGCCGGTTGAAAGTGACCGGCAGTTTTTTTATTACAACACAGAGTTTTTAAAAAAGTCAACATATTGTCTGTTTGTGACGTATAGCACAAAAAAGCAAGAGAATAGTTTAAAATAACTTGCACTTTTAACTAATATGTGCTATAATATTATTAGGACAACAAGAGGGGCATTCTGTCCGTTTATATAGAATGAAGATCAAGGGGTGGACGCTATGAACATACAAATACAGATATGCGGAATAGCGCTGTTGCTGTTATTGGTATCGCTGTTTGCCGGACAGCGAAAAAATAAAGCAGGAACTTCTCATGTTTTTAAGTATATGATGACAACAGCTTTGTGTTCTTCGATAGTAAATATGATAAATGTGTTTGTTATGCAGGGAACTCAGAGATTTAATTCTTTTTCAATTTGTATGAGCAAACTGTACTGCATCATGGTCATATCAACATGTGCGCTGTCATTTATCTACTTCACAATGGAACTCTGCGTTACAGCAAAGCTTATTTCTTTTTTCAAAAAGGTTACAGCTGTTTTTTACTCGGCTGCTATTATGGCAGAAATATTTCTGGATATACATGCAGCATACTGTCCTGAAGAGAGATGCTTCTTTTACCATGGCTCAGGTATGAACTGTATGTACCTGGTATGCGGTGTATTTATGTTTCTGAATGTAATAGCATTATGCTTTTACAGAAAATATTATGACAGAAGAAGATGGGACTGTGCTCTGATGTGGATCACGATCTGGATATGTGCAGCATTTGTACAGATCAAATACCATACTCCGCTTCTTGAGTTTGCAGGTGCGATCGGAATAAATCTGCTGTATCTGAAGATAGAAAGTCCTGAAGGAAAACTTGACAAGGAATCAGGCTTTTTCAATGATCAGTGTCTTGTAAATGATATCAGTTATCTTTATTCTCGTGAAAAAGCATCAGATATTCATATTCTTGTTATGCAGGTAGACAAGCATACATTTTTCGACAACAGCACAGAGAGAACCAAAAGACTTCTTCTTATCAAGGAACTTTCGGCATTTCTGGACACTCTTGGAGCACAGGCGGTATATAAGAGCGTTGGTATGAGATTTACCATGATATACAGTGATCTGTTCAATATGAAGCTCGCTGTAAAAAGCATTCAGGACAAATTTATAAAAGCCCGTGATATTTCAGAGCTGAGCAGAAAAGTTAAGCCTTTGATATTTGAAATACCGGACTGTACAGTTTTCAGAGGTTCGGAAGACTTTTTTGAAATGTCTGATCTGTTTATAAATGAAGCAATCGGAAGCGGTACTTCAAAGGTATATGAACTGGATGATGAGTGGATATCAAGACTCAGAAAATTCAAGGCAATGTCAAAAGAAATATCGGATGCTATTCATGAAGACAGAATAAAAGTATTTTATCAGCCGATCTATTCAATAGAACAGAAAAAATTTGTATCAGCTGAAGCACTTGTCAGAATTGAAGGAAAAGACGGAAGGCTGATCATGCCCGGAGAATTTATCGGAGTAGCAGAACAGACAGGTCAGATAGCAGAACTTGGACTGGAGGTTTTCAAAAAAGCCTGTCAGTTTATTAAAAATTCAAAGCTTAAGGAAAAAGGTATAAATTATCTTGAAATAAATCTTTCAGCAGTTCAATGCGTCAGAGATGAGCTTGCCGATCAGTACATAAAGATTATGGAGGAATATGAAATAGAACCTTCGATGATAAATCTTGAAATTACTGAATCAGCAGCATTAAGCTCAAAGCAGACGCTTCTGGAAAATATGAATAAGCTTATTGATTACGGCGTTGAGTTTTCACTTGACGATTTCGGAACAGGATATTCAAACCTGAATTATATCATGGAGCTTCCTGTAAGTATAGTAAAATTTGACAGACAGATGACTAATTCTTACTTTGAAAGCGAAAAAGGAAAGCTTATCATGGAAGCTGCGATCGGTATGATAAAGGCTGTCGGAACAAAAATTGTATCCGAGGGCGTTGAAACACAGAATCAGTTCAATATTCTTGAACAGGTCTGCATAGATTTTATTCAGGGCTACTATTTTTCAAAGCCTGTCTGCGAAGAGGATTTTCTTAAACTTCTTGAAAATAAAAATGCTGCATAGGTTATGAATAATATTTTAAACAGCGGTTTCTGCGATTATTAACAGAAACCGCTGTTTTTGTTGTTATCATATGTTTAATATTAAATCTTGACTTTTTTAATTAAAAATGATAAAACCCGAGTTTGCCACTAAAATAAAAAAACGAAGTCCAAAAAGACTTCGTTTTTTTCGTAAATACGTCATTAAGCACGCAAAATCTACATTTGATTTTTTTGAGAAAACGTACTAATTTTACGTACTATCAAAATATTTTAATGGATTTTTTTAATGATTTAAGCTCCTGTCTGGTAAAGAATTTTTCCGGAATATCAATATTAAAGGCATTAAGGATTTTTTGAAGATCAGGATTATTAACATTATTCATTCTGAACAGGTTACCGTCCATATCTTCAACCGTCCATTTCTTCAAGGCGTCAACTATACGTTCGTCGCTGAGACCGGTTTCCCAGTTTTTTTCTATATCTTTAATTCCGGAAGAATCAACAATTTTTTTCTGAATAAGCCGAAGAACAACAAGAGAAATCATGCAAATAAGAAGATGAGCTTCGATATGATCTTTATTCCGAACATAAATAGGGCGTGTTTCAAGACTTCCTTTCATTATTCTGAACTGATTTTCAATCTGAGTAAGCTGATGGTATTTATCAATAACCTCAGTATCTTCAATATCAAGTTCAGATGTTACAATCTGATAATATCCAAAAAATTTACAGAATTCGTCCTCAGCATTTTCATCTATCAAAGCTCGTAATTCTGTTGAATCAATTGCTTCACCGGTTACAATATTCACGAGTTCTTTTTTGAAATATTTTTTCAGAGTTTTAATTTGAGTTGCAGAAACCCGGAAATTAGAGGGAGTTTCCTTTAATTTTTTTAGAAATTCTATGAAAGATTTATTTTCGCGAACTTCCTTTTCATAGAATTTCTTACTCCAGTAAACAACAACTTTTTCAGTGATAGTTCTTGTTTTTCCTTCGGAATCTGTTACTTTTTTTCTGACTACTCTTGATTTGTATCTGAATTCATCACTTTTTTTAGTGTAGCCATTTTCATCGAGTATCCAGTCCTTTTCCTGCTGGGTACTCTTTTTTATACTTTTGCTCATGATATATGCCTTGTTTCTGTCAAGAAGGTGGCAGATAGTGGTGTAATTGCAAATACCGCGGTCGGCAATGAAAATAAATCTTGAATCAACAACGTCATCGATATTGTTGGAAAGAGCAGTGTTTACAGTTAGATGATCAAGAGTGTTACCCGGGAAAATTTCTATTGAAATCGGGATGCCGTTTTCATCCATAAATAGTCCCATTTGAACAATTGGGAGTTTTCGTTCTTCTTTACAAACACCGTTTTTCCTAATTCCTTTGATAACAGTTCCGTCATCATTCTGAATATCCGGATCCGGTTCATCAGTTTCGAAAAAGAAATTTGTTACATCATAGTAAATGATATTGTTTTTTCTGCCTGTATGCTGGATAAGTTTGGTGTTCAGGCGGGTTACAAGTTGTTTTTTATGAATATGAATGAAGTCAAGAGCATCATAAATATTGTAAAGATAATCTGATTTTACAACAGGGTCATAGTAATCATCATTCTGTCTGAAAGTTTCAGCTTTTGATGCCGGATTCAATATTCTTCCGAATACCATTAATCTGAATAAACCAAGAATATCATATTCGATTTTGCTGAATCCTTTGTAGGAATTAATGGCTGCGTTCAAACCAAGTTCTTCAAGAATACGATCAATTAAACATTGAGCATACAGCTTGGTTTCTCCGAAACAATGCGGGTCACCGGAGCTGAAAGTGAATTTATACTGTTTCTTAACGTTTTCAGAAGAACAATATGGAAGAAGAGAGTCAATAAGAGGAGCACCGTCAACAAAAGATTGTTTCAGCCTTTTTACATAGTCAGGCTGACCATCGTCATATCTGTGTAACGGACCCAAAGTCATTATTACTCGTTTAGTAACAGTACGTTTTCCGTTTTTACTAACACCGGATTTACCTTCGACCAATCTTAGGGTATCTACCCCATGATTCTTATAGCACTCAACAAACATAATATTGCATTCCCTTCTTGACAAACACTAAAATACCTACGAAATTATTATAACATATTTATAAAAAAAAGTCAAGCAAATTTCGAAATTTCTTTGCTTGAATTAAAAAATTTTGTTACTATTCACGGGTTAGCCAGGGTGCAGATTTGATTCTGCCCCCTTGCTTTTCTCTTAAAAATGGTAATCGGAGTCTCTTCCAAGACTCCAATTACTATTGAAATCATCTGCTCAATTATCGCAGATGATGGCTCGAATATTGATAAAAATATAAAACCAAAGAGTTAATTCCTAACAATAAAAATCAAGAAAAAAATATTAAAAAAACCTGAAAAAAATTAGATTTTTTCGGGTTTTTCTATTGACAAAAATATCGTTATGTGATATAATATATACGTAACGATATTTTAAAAATTCAAAAGGAGTTTTAATCATGGGTATAATTAAACAGTACGACAAAAGAAGCGGGATTACATACGCATATGAATCAAAGGCATACTGGGATCCGGATAAGAAAATGTCAAGAGCCAAAAGAACATTGCTTGGAAGGATAGATCCTGAAACAGGAGAAATCATTCCAACAGACGGAAGGAACCGTAAGAAAAAAGAAGAAAAGCCAACAGTTGCATCCTCATCAGAAGATTACAAGGATATGTACGAAAAACTTCTGAAGAAATACGAAGCGCAGGAAAAGATAATCAAATCATTACAGGAAAAAATTAAGAAGATGGAGGGAAAAGAAAAACAATGACAAACAAGGCCTTTTTCAGTATGACAGCACAACAGTATGAACTTCAGAGATTAAGCCGAAAAGTAGAATCGCTTGAATCCGGAGCTGAAATAGTTAAGCTCAAAAAAGAAAAAGCCCAGCAGCTGAACTATTGCGAAAGAGTAATCAAAAAGCTGAAAAAGGAACTTGAACTTTCACATGCAGAAACCACAAAGGTACGCAGGATATGGTTTGAAGTTTTTGAAAATCTAGAGAAAGAAAATGAGAAGATAGTTAGCCAAAAGGATAAGGAAATTGAAGAACTAAAAAAGAAAAATATCGAAATGGCACGCCAGAGAGATGAAGCACTTGATAAACTTCGTGAAAGTAAGAAATCAGAATACGAAGCAAAAACAGCGCTTCAGGAAGCACAGGATAAAATAGAAGCATTAAACATAAGAATAAACAAGGATTACACAAATTCATCCAAACCATCATCACAGAATCCAAATCATAAAAAAATAAGCAATGGAAGAGTGAAAAGCGGAAAAAAACCAGGCGCACAGCCTAAGCATGAACATTATCCGAGAAAAAAACCTGAAAAAATAACGAAAACTGTTGAGATACCACCAACAGAGGAAATGCTGAATAATCCTGATCTGAGGCCTACAGGAAAATACATAGATAAATACCTTGTATCATGTATGCTGATTATTGAAACAACAAAATACAGGACACAGATATTTAGAAACAGCAAAAACGGAAGCCGAGTTCATGCAGCATTTCCTGAAGGCGTAAAAGATGAAGTGAATTACGACGGCACAGTAAAAGCATGTGCATATCTTATGAAGGACAAGTGTAACGTCAGCATAGGAAATGTACAGGAATTTCTGCGCGAAATATCAAACGGAGAACTTAACCTTTCAACCGGAATGATAAGTAATCTGACAAAAGAATTCTCAGCTAAGACAGAAAAGGAGCGAGATGAAATATTCCTGAAATTGTACAGCTCACCAGTAATGCATGCAGATTTCACATTTGGAAGAGTGGCCGGAAATACAGGAACAGTTTTGATATGTGCCGATGAAGACGGAACAGTTCTTTATCAAAGTAAAGATAAAAAAGGTGATGAAGGTGTAAAAGAATCGCCTTTGGAATATTACAAAGGAACAACAGTCACGGATCATGAAGCGGCGCTGATAAAACATGGAGAAAAGCATCAGGAATGCCTTTCACACATCAGCAGATATCTTGTAGGCAGTATTGAAAATGAAAAAAATCTGACATGGAACAAACTCATGAAAGAATTGATTTCTGAAGCACTTGCATACTGGAATAATATCAAAGCAGGCACAGAACAGGAGGATAATAAAAAGGACGCTGACTTTCTGAAGAGGTACGACGAAATAGTTGAACTGGCAAAGAAAGAATATGATTATGAGCCGCCAAATGACTACTATCGCGAAGGATACAATCTGTATAAAAGGATGTACGAGGACAAGGAAGATTACGTACTGTTCCTAAAAGATAAATCAGTACCTCCGACTAATAATATTGCTGAAAGATACGCAAGAGTGTACAAACGAAAAAACATTCAGGCGATGTGCTTCAGAAGTAAAAGCGGAGTAAAATATTTCTGCGATGGTTTAAGCGTTATTCAGACAATAAAGAACAGAGGTGAAAATTTATTCAGCGCAGTAACAAATAGATTTAATAAAAAGACAGGGGTTTG
>JAZQPR010000095.1:0-19867 GCA_045628605.1 Oscillospiraceae bacterium | reverse complement strand
CCACAGCCTGGACATTTATATGTGTATGCTTCCATCAAACCCTCCCAATATACTAAGATTCGCGTTAACCTTCACAGATAATTTTATAAAAAATATGATATAATCACAATAATTATGGACATTATCATACGTATATATTTAAGAAGGATGTAATCTTTATGAAACATATATTTATATCATTTTCATCATCAGAATATGAACAGGCTTCCAAGGTAGTGGATAATCTGGAAAAGCACAATTTTCCATGTTTTATTGCTAACAGAGATCTTGTTGCAGGAAAGGAATATGCAGAACAGCTTATCAGCAATATCGAAAGTGCTGGTGTAGTGTTACTGATGCTGTCAAAAGCTTCCAATAACTCTCCTCACGTACTTCGAGAGATTGAATTTGCAGTAAGCCACAAGATTCCAATCATCGTCTATAAGATTGAGGAAGTCGAGCTTAGTAAATCCATGGAGTATTTCCTTATGACTCACCAGTGGATTCCAGACTCAGATGATAAGGAGAAGCTCTTACTTGATGCTGTAACTCAGATACTTGGTGCTTCTAAAAATGATGACAATAAAAAGAAACAGCGACCACAATTGATTTTTGTAACTCAAACGTGGTTGCTGTTATTTATAATTTATAAATTATCCTTATAATTTTTCCCCCAGCCTTCCATAGCTGAAAGAATAGGTTTGATAGAATCGCCCAAATCTGTAAGAGAATACTCTACTCTCGGAGGGACTTCAGGATATACTGTTCTTGAAATAATGCCGTCTGATTCAAGCTGACGCAGATTGTCTGTCAGAACTTTCTGGCTTACACCATCAAGTGACTTTCGCAATTCATTAAACCGCCAGGGACGAACAAGAAGATTTCTTAAAATCAGCAGTTTCCATTTGTTTCCGATAATCTGTACAGTTGTGGCTACGTCACATTCAGGTAAATCATCACGTTTCATAATTGACATTCCTCCAATAGTTCAAAATATGATGTTATATATATTAAAGCATACAATATACCGATAGTCAACTGAAATATTTTTTTCAAAGAAAAATCCCAATTCTACGCAAAGGTTACTTTAAAGTAACTATGTTACAAAAAAGTGCGTACTTGTAGTGCTTTGAAAGCAATGCTATACTTAAATCACAGGATAAAACCGAGTATAGAAAAGGAGAATACAGACATGAGTGAAACATTAAAAAATGTGGCATCATTCAGCGGAAGTGCCTGTGGTACTGCAGATCCAGCCGAAACACCTGCATCTGCCTGTGGCTCTGCTTGTGGAACTGCTGATCCGAAGGAAACACCTTCATCAGCTTGTGGTTCTGCCTGCGGTACAGCAGACCCTGACAAGAAGTAATCAAACTTCTGTTAAAAATCGGGCAGTCGGCAGAAATGTCGGCTGCTTTTATTATTATGATTATTATCGGAGGAAACTGTTATGAAACCATATTTCGCTTTTCAGTGGCATATTACTGATACCTGTGACCAACGCTGTAAGCATTGCTATATATTCGCAGAGGATACCTGCCGCAAACTGACAGAAATGTCTTTTGATAAAATGGAGAAAATTTTATCTGATATAACTGATATGTGCAAAAAAATTGGCAGAACACCATATATCTACATAACAGGCGGCGATCCGATTTTACATAAAGATTTCTTGAAACTTGCGGAAAAACTGAAAAATAACAGCATCCGCTGGGCAATTCTCGGTAATCCATTTCATCTTAATGATGAAGTCTGCAAAAAACTTTATGATTATGGTTGTGTGAAGTATCAGCTTTCCATTGACGGAATGCGGGAAACACATGATATGTTCAGAAAAAAGGGCTCATTTGATACAACGATGGAAAAGATACGCTGTATTAGAAAATCAGGAATGTTCTGTGCTATAATGTCTACTGTATCCAGTTTGAATATCAGCGAATTTCCACAGATAATCGACCTTTGTGCTGAAATGGAAGTTGATGTATTTGCATTCGGAAGATATTGTCCTACCAGTAATCAGAAATCAGAGGAGTATCATATTACGCCTTCAGAATACCGCAAATTTATGGAGATGTGTCACCAAAAGTTTTCAGAGCATAAGAGAAATGGCTGCAACACAACATTTCAGCTGAAAGACCATCTCTGGACACTTTATAATTATGAAAACGGACTATTCAAAATACCCGAAAATGCTGACAGCAATATGATTTACGACGGCTGTCACTGTGCAATCGGACATATGACAATTCTTCCAACAGGAGATGTTTTTGCCTGTCGCAGAATGGAGAGCAAGATCGGAAATGCTTTTGAAAAATCCCTTTATGATATATTTATGAGTGCTGAATCGGATGAATACAGGCAGTGGGATAAGTTTGAAAAATGCAGTAAATGTGAGCTTCGTGGATATTGCAGAGGTTGTCCTGCTGTTTCGTTTGGATATACAGGAAATATGTATGCTCCCGATCCGCAGTGCTGGAAAGAATACAACGCAATAACAGGAGAAAAGCTATGAAATTGATAGATATAATAAAATCAAGACATTCTATAAGAAAATATACAAAAGAGCAAATCAGCAGAGAGAATCTTGAATTGATTCTTGAAGCCGGAAATTTTGCTCCAAACGCAGGCGGCGGTCAAAGAAGTATGATGGTAGCCATTCATAATTCTGAACTTACGAGAAAAATCGGAATTATGAATCTTGCCGAATTCGATAGAATTCATTTGCTTGGTAATTATGTTTCAAAAGAACAGCCAAGCGTAATTGATGATTCCTCTATCAGAAACGGATTCTATGATGCTCCTTCGGTTATTGCAATATTCTGTCAGAATGGTTTTGCATTTCGTGTTGCTGATGCTTTCTGTATGGCGGAAAATATGGTTTTGCAGGCAACAGAACTTGGTATATCTTCCTGTATTATTTCAAGAGGTGCAGAAACGTTTCAGAGCAATGAAGGAAAGAAACTGCTGAAAGAATGGAATGTGCCCGATAACTATTCAGCAGTATGTTTTGTTATTCTTGGATATATTGACGGAGAACAGCCTCAGACGAAACCAAGAAAAGAAAACAGAATTACAATAATAGAATAAAACAGGTCTTTACAAATTAATTATTTTTTTTATCATAGTAGTATAAATAAATCAAGGAGCAGTCAAAATGATACTTCAAACAGGAATGCGTACAGACATACCAGCTTTTTACTCAGAATGGTTTATGAACAGAGTAAAAGAAGGTTATGTGCTTGTAAGAAATCCATACAGAAATGAGCAGGTTACAAAATTTGAAATCAATCCGCAGGTTGTGGACTTAATTGCGTTCTGCACAAAAAATCCGATGCCGATGCTTTCCCATCTTGATGAACTGAAGGAATACGGACAATACTGGTTTGTCACAATAACCTCTTATGGCAGAGATTTAGAGCCGAATGTACCTGACAAATACGCTGTGATAAATGCATTCAAAGAATTGGCTGATAAAGTCGGTATAAATTCAATGGGTTGGCGATATGATCCTGTTATCATCAGCGAAAAATATTCAGTTGATTATCATATTCGTGCTTTTGAAAAGATAGCTGAACAGCTTTCAGGCTATACGAATACCTGTATCATAAGTTTCGTTGAAATTTATGAAAAAGTAAAGCGAAATGCCCCCAATATCCGAGCAGTAACGTTTCATGAACAAATCGAACTTTCAAAGGCATTTGTTGTTATCGGAAGAAAATATAATATCACAATAAAAGGATGTCACGAAAGCAGTGAACTTGCTGACTATGGTGTGGATATGAGTGGCTGTCTTAATCAGGCTGTTTATGAAAAAGCACTCGGAGTTGCACTTGATTTACCAAAGAAAAAATCTCAGCGTGATTGTAATTGCTTTTTTGGAACAGATATAGGTGCATACAATTCTTGCGGACATTTCTGCAAATACTGTTATGCAAATGCAGATATAAATACAGTAAAACGGAATATATCTCTGCATAATCCGAAATCACCTTTTCTCATAGGCAATTCAAGGAAAGATGACATCGTAAAAAATGCTGAACAATACAGCTATATAGGAGGACAGCTAAGTCTGTTTTAGAAGTACACTATGAAAGAATATCTGATAAAATATCTTTTGAATGAGAATCAGCGATACAGAGAAATTGATATACCGAATGATGAAAGTGAACAGTTTAGATTATACAGAAGTCTTGTGAATGTCCGTCCTGCAAACCAAATATCGGAAGAATATATAAATTCTGAAAATGAATTCTTGCAGAATGAGATTCTAAGAAAAGGTATCACTGATATTTCTGATTTAAAGCCGATTGAAAATAATATTTTTCTGTGGCAGGGTGACATTACAACATTAAAATGCGGAGCAATCGTAAATGCCGCAAACAGTGGAATGACAGGATGTTACGTTCCTTGTCATGCTTGTATAGATAACTGCATTCATACTTTTGCAGGAGTACAGCTAAGGTTTGAATGTGCTGAAATAATGAGAAAACAAGGCTGTGAAGAACCAACCGGACAGGCAAAAATCACATCAGCATATAATCTGCCATGTGATTATGTAATACATACGGTCGGTCCGATAGTTGATGAAAAACTTACAGATAAACATTGTGAATTACTGAAAAGCTGTTATAAATCTTGTCTGGAACTTGCTGTACAGCATAATATAAGAAGCATTGCTTTTTGTTGCATATCAACCGGAGTATTTGGCTTTCCAAAATATAAGGCAGCTGAAATCGCAGTAAATACGGTCAGGGAATTCCTAAAAAACAATGAAATACAGGTAATTTTCAATGTATTTGGAGATGAGGATTATGAGATTTACAAAAGATTACTCGGATGAGATAGAAAAACTGAAAAATGCACTTAACAATGCTGACTGCATTATAATCGGTGCAGGTGCAGGACTTTCTACAGCCGCAGGATTTACCTATTCAGGTGAACGTTTTGAAAAGCATTTTTCAGATTTTATAAATAAATATGGTTTTAAGGATATGTATTCAGGTGGATTTTATCCATTTGAAACTCTTGAAGAACATTGGGCTTACTGGTCAAGATACATCTATATTAATCGTTATATGGATAATGATAACGGCACTTATAAAAAACTTTTTGAGCTTGTAAAAGATAAGGATTATTTTGTATTGACCACAAATGTTGATCATCAGTTTCAGAAATCAGGATTTGATAAAAAAAGACTTTTCTACACTCAGGGTGATTATGGTCTTTTTCAATGCTCTGAGCCCTGTCATAAAGAAACATACGATAATGAAGACTTAATTATTCCAATGCTTGATATGCAGGATGATATGAAAATACCGACAGAACTTATTCCTACCTGTCCAAAATGCGGCAAAACTATGACAATGAATCTTCGTGCAGATGACAGTTTTGTTGAAGATTCAGGATGGAATGCTGCGGCCGAGAGGTATTCTGAATACCTTGAAACATATAGGCATAAGCATATTCTTTTCCTTGAACTCGGTGTCGGCATGAATACTCCTGCAATCATAAAATATCCGTTCTGGAGAATGACCTATCAAAATCCTAATGCGATTTACTGCTGTATCAATTATGGTGAAGCGTATGTTCCTGAAGAAATAGCGAAAAGGTCAATTGCAATTAATGAGAATATTTGTGATGTGCTGAAAATGATATAATGTAGATATAATGTTTAAAACAGGCGATGCGGATAACATAATCCGAATCGCCTGTAATTTTTATACATTTTCCTATTCTGCTAAATGTCGAAGATACTGCTGATTTTAACTTAGTTTCCATTTAAGTAAACAACAAATCATAATATCTGCTAACAATTTTTTATCATCCATTTTCATTAGTATTTCTTCTCTAGATTCAATATATTCCCGAGCTTGACGAATTTTTAATTCACATTCAAGAGAAATGTTTTTCATTTCTAAATTGTGCCTTTCTTCTATCTGCTCTTTTTCTTTTTTAAATTCTGTTTTAAGGTCTGCTCGTTCGATATAATATAACAAGATCAGATAATAAAGACGATTTTTTGATTTAATAAATTATGAAGATTGTTTCCTGAAATAAATATCATACACTCTTATCCCCACAACCTTACCCCTCCACTCCTCATACACCATCGAAACATCCCCGTACCATGCAGCCGGGCTTATCGTATCATCCACAATAAACTCACTCGCGCACATCGTAGCCATGGTATATGTATTCGTTTCATCTGTATGAACATCGGCCTTGATATCGCCGACAATGCAGGGAATAAGGACGCCGTTCTCAAGTATCAGATCAATATAGGTACCGCAGGGAGCATTGCAGAATGTTCCTACTGCAACAAGGTACCGGTTATCAAGTAAACGGAAGCCGTTCACGTCAGTGACGGCTTCCTGCTGTAAACAGAGCTGTACGCTCTGAGCGGTAATGAGGTCATAAGGTTCGTATGACTTGAATCCGTGGTAATCCGGATTGTCCGGCAGCTGATATTCAACGTATTCGGTATCATACAGTATCTCGCCGTTTATGACACCCTGAACCGGAGGTTCTTCAGGTTCAGGTTCAGTTACAGTTGTTTCAGCAGTTGTAGTTACCACTGTTGTCTGCTCAGGTGTTGTCGTGACAGGAGCGGTTGTCGATTCCGCAGTGGTGACAGAAGTTGTAACTCTCGCAGTATCAGCCGTAGTTACAGCAATTGTCGCAGCATTCGGTACTATTACCGGTGCGGACGCTGATGTAACAGGCTTGCTGTCGGTATTCACCGGAGCGGCATACAGAAACAGGCCGTATGCCATGCCGGATATGATAAGTGATGATATAACTGGTTTTATGTATTTCATTGCGATTGTACTCCTTGTTATTTTTCAGGCTGATCTTTTCCTTTGTTTTTACTCTTTTCCTTTTTCTCAGTATTTCTGGCCTTGACAGCTTCCTTTTTCATCTTTGCAAGCTCAAAATAGCAGGTTTTCTGCCTGTCAGGGTTGTTGAGCTTTGCATTTGCGGCAGCTTCGTTAAGTTCATCAGTAAGAGTTTCAAGGCGTTCTGACTTGACTTTCAGCTCTTCTTCCTGAGTAAATGGTGTTTCGAATATTTTCTTAGCTTCGGCAACATCAGCATGAAGCTGGCTGAGCTTGTCCTCAGCTGCGATAATCTTCTGATCAATGCTGTAAACTGTATTTTCAAGCTTTTTCAGATTATACGGATATGAACCGGTAAATTCGGTGCTGTACTGAGCTTCTCCTTTGAGAGAGGCTCTTATTGTTTTTGTAAAGCTGTCCATGTAAACGGAAAGCTTGAATCCCTGAAACTCACCGATCTCATGAGACTTGTCCATATGACCGACTACTTTTGTAGTTACAGCCGTCTGCAGTGCTTTGCCGGCTTCTGTTTTATCAGTATATTCAATGCCGTCAAGTGTTATTCTGAATTCAGGAATTTTGGTAACAGGATCCGTCTGTAATCCTGCGACGCGTTCCTTGTCGGCGGTCATGGCAGCAATGCTTTCAGTAAGCCTGGTTTCCTGTTCCGGAGCCCGGTTCAGTTTATCTTCCATGTCGTATCTTGTATTGGTGTGCTCAGCTTTCAGGAGCCTGAGTTCCTTTACCTCATTATCCAGCTGCATCTTTTCCTTTATACGTTCATCACCGGTACAGAGTGCCTTGATTTCACCGTAGGAAAGCGCCTGCTGGTCAACGTCCTCGCATTTTCTTACAGGAGATCTGGATGTCATAATCTGTGAAATGAATTTCTGCTTGCATTCAAGAGTCTGATAGCTATACGAATCAAACGTACCTTTTGTAACGTATCTGTATAAATGCACATGCTTGTTCATGTTGCCCTGACGAATCATTCGTCCGCTTCGCTGCGTCATGTCTGCAGGACGCCACGGAATGTCGAGATCATGGACAGCGATAAGCCTGTCCTGAACGTTGGTACCGGTACCCATCTTCGCTGTTGAACCAAGTAATACTCTGACATCTCCGTTTCTGACTTTCTCAAATAAATCGGATTTCTGCTTTTCGGTCTTTGCATCATGGATAAATGCAATTTCCTTTTCATTAACGCCTTTTTCCATAAGCTTTGCTTTTATATCATCATAAACACAGAAATCGCATTCTTCTTCCAGAGAATCAGCCTCAGCTGCTGAAATCTCATCATTTTCCTTACCGTCCTCTGTTTTCTTACTGCCGTGAGGCACACCCAGATCACAGAAAATTATCTGAGTAAGCTTGTTTTCCTCAGTACGCTTGTATATGTCAAATACTGTGTTTACGCATTGATTCAGCTTTGTATCCGGATTATCTTCAAACGAAGCATCGACAAGCCGCGGATCAAGTCCGAGCTTTCGGCCGTCAGAAGTGATGCGAAGCATATTGTCAATTGTCGGATCAATCTTTCCGGCCTGTACGTCATCAGCTCTGTCAGCAAGCTCCTGAACCAGTTCCTTCTGAAATTCTGTTGCCTCGACATTAATTACATGAGTTTCACATTCAGGAACATCAAGCTTAAGAGTATCAGATGTTCGTACATCCGCAACCTGCTTGAACATTGACATAAGCTCCGGAAGTCCGGTATAGTTTGCAATTCGGGTTCTAAGCTTGAATTTGTTTCCGGCAGGAGCCAGTTCATAGTCTGTTTTCTGCTGACCGAATACAGCAACCCAGTTATCAAAATTCTGAAGCCCGCGGTCTTTAAGAAAATCATATTCAAGATATCTCATCATGGTATGAAGCTCTGTAACAGAGTTGGAAAGGGGAGTACCGGTAGCAAATACTATGCCTTTTCCGCCTGTTTTCTCATCAAGATACTGACACTTCATAAACAGGTCCATAGCTTTCTGGGATGAGGAATTTGATATACCGGCAACATTCTGAAGCTTTGTTTTTGTGAACAAATTCTTGAACTCATGACACTCGTCGACAAACAGCTTGTCAATGCCCATTTCCTCGAAGGTAACAATGTCATCCTTATCCTTTTTCTGGAGCTTATCAAGTGCTTTTTCAAGTGATATTTTAGTTCTTTCCATCTGCTTTACATGGAATCCTGAGCCGCCGTGTTCCATAGCGAGTTCTTCAATTCCTTTTGTAATCTCATCAATCTGCTTTCGAAGCATCTTTTCCTGCCTTTCCGGTGAAAGCGGAATCATAGACAGCTGGGAATGACCAATAACTACAGCATCATAGCTTCCGGTTGATATTTTTGCAAACAGCTTCTGCCTGTTTTCTTTCTTAAAATCATTTTTAGTGGCAACCAGAACATTTGCCCCAGGATACAGTTTCTGAAAGTCATCACCGATCTGTTCCGTAAGATGATTAGGAACTACAAACAGTGATTTGCTGCAGAGGCCGAGACGCTTGCTTTCCATGGCGGACGCAATCATTTCAAATGTCTTGCCCGCACCAACTGAGTGAGCAAACAGCGTATTACCGCCGAATAATGAATGCGCAATAGCATTTTTCTGATGATCATGCAGATGAATGGATGAATTCATATTAGGAAATGTAAGGGCTGAACCGTCATATTCACGCGGACGGATAGAGTTGAAGAGTTCGTTGTATTTCTCCACTAACATATTTCTGCGTTCAGGATCTTTGAAAATCCATTCCTTGAACTGCGCTTTTATCTTTTCTGCCTTTTTCTGAGCAAGCTTTGTAGCTTCATAATCTATCTCAGTACGCTTGCTGCCGTCAGGGTTTTCGATTCTTCTTGTAACCTTAGGATCTCTCAGGTTAAGTAGTGCTTCCATAATCTGATATGAGTTAAGATCCTTTGTGCCGTAGGTTTTGGTAGCAGTAACGGAATAATCCTTTGATGTATTGGTTATATTGAAGACACCGGTGTAGTCGCTGTACTCAACCCCTATTTCTGTAACGTTACGCATCCAGAACGGATGCTTTTTATCATTTCTCATGGTATCAGGAGTATCAAAGGTTTCATACATAAACTGGTCGTATATCTTAGGATCAAACCAGGTTGAGCCTATTTTCACTTCAATATCAGCGGCCTTCAGTGGTTCAGGCATTGCTTTTTCAAGTGCAGCGATATTTTTTTCAAATCTTGAATCAGTGCCGGCTGCTTCTATAGCTTCATTGAGCTTCTGACGAATATCACCTGAAAGATATTCACTTGCAGTCTGGTATGTATCCTTAGTGCCCGGAACCAGGAATATTTCATTATCAAGCTCTGTATACAGCTTTGATCTGCTCATACCTGTAAGGTTTTCCATGTATCCGAAGTCAACCTTTGCACGTTCAGCCACAGACAGCATAAGAGCTTCAAGAGCTGTTTCAACGTGATCCGGTAATGCAGGGGGACAGATTGTGCGTCTGGTGAAAATATCGGATTTTTCGGTAAGTTCCTTGCCGGAATATGATTTTTCCAGTGACGCAACAAGATTATAGGAAACATCGTCATTAAAATGGCGTTTGTTTGTATTGCTGTGAAGCAGACCGAACTTTTCATAGAAGCTGTCGTATTTTTCATTGAGCTTGCTCTGCAGCGCTGATATAACATCATCTGTTTTGTTCTGTTCCTGTGCAGCTATAAGCTCTCTTGTAGTATCACGAAGCTCAATAAATGCCATGGTTCTCTTATATGAGGAATCAGTTTTTTCTGCTCTGAGTTCAGTGGTATCTTCATCCTTTTTAAAATATATTTTTTCGTTGTTTACAAAGAAACTGTAGTTTCTCAGGTTAGCAGGCGGTTCAATATCTGAATGGTTTGTCAGATCAAATACCTGGGCAGGAGGCTCCTGTGATATCTGAGCATGAAGCATCTGTACAGCTTCCTTAATGTCAGTTTTCACATCAGAGTTTTCAAAAGGAACTACCTTTGTACCGCTGCTGAACGGGTTAAGGTCAACAGTAAGTGAACCCAGAATCATTTCCGGATGTTCAAGAAAGTAGCTGTTTACAGTAAGATTTTTATCATCCCTGCCTGTATGAACCCACTCAGGAGTTTCAAGAGGCGGCTCTGATCTTTTCTGAAGAAATATAATATCGGATGTTACGTCTGTTCCGGCATTTGCTTTAAAAGCACCTGAAGGAAGACGTATCGCACCAATAAGATCAGCTTTTTCAGAAATGGCTTTTCTGATTTCCTCATTTGCCTTGTCGAGTGTACCAGTGGATGTGATAAATGCGACAATGCCGCCGTCCTTAACCTTGTCAAGGCTCTGCATGAAGAAGAAATCATGTATCTTCATCGGGATTTCTTTTTTATAATCAAGGTTAAAATCTCCGAAGGGAACATTACCTACAGCAACATCGAAGCTTCCGTCCTGAAACTTTGTCTTTTCAAAGCCTTTGTTCTGAATAACAGCGTCTTCATACAGCTTCTGAGCTATTCTTGCTGAAATACTGTCAAGTTCAACGCCGTATATCTGAGAATTGTTTTTCATTTCATCCGGCATACATCCTATGAAATTACCGGTTCCGCAGGCAGGTTCAAGTATATTGCCGCCTTTGAAACCGAAATTATCAAGAGCTGTGTATATTCCTTCTATAATGGCAGGGGAAGTGTAGAACGCATCAAGTGTGGAAGCTCTTGCTGATGAATATTCTTCAGGTGTAAGTAGTTCCTGCAGCTCCATAAACTCATTTGCCCATGATGAATCGTTTTTATCAAAGGCTTTTGCAAGGCCGCCCCAGCCGACATACTGTGCAAGTATGTCCTTTTCTTCCTGAGTTGCTGTTCTGTTTTCTGATTCAAGCTGTTTCAGAGTTTTTATGGCGTTAATATTATTATGAAACTTCTCCTTAGGTCCGCCTTCACCGAGGGTGTCATCCGTAATAACATAGTTACGGCTGTTTTCCTGAAGTTCATCAGCAGGTGTTTCTTCATGATTTTCTGTATCCAGTGGGATTTCTGTAAAATGTTCTCCTGATATTTTGATTTTAGGATTTTCAGGTTTTATTTCTTCTGTAGTTACATCATCAAACAGGGAAGGCTGTTCATATGAAGGTGCTGTGACTTCCTCTGTCCCCAACGGGGACACTTCGGGTTCCTGTGCAGGTTCACCTGTCCCCACTGGGGACACTTCCGGTTCGGCAGATGTTTTTTCAGATTCGTTCTGTTTCTGAAGTGCCTCTTCATACAGACGGTTTGCACTAAGATAAGTTGTACTTCCATCTTTTTCCCTGATAAAAGCATTCATATCAGAATCAGTAAGAGACCGATCAAGAAAATCGCTTATTTCATCCACAGCATCCTGCAGAGTGACCGGTGTTGTCAGGTATTCCTTGTCTTCTCTTAACAGCTGTCCTTCTTCAAGATAAAACTTTGTAGTTTCGATATCATGACTGTAGTTGTCTTTTCGTTCATGACCGTCAGAATCAAGACCGCCCTCATATGTAAGTATTTCTGTTTCAAGAATAACTGACATAATATTATTGAAGTCAATTTCAAGGTCATATTTTTCAATGACTGCTTCCGGAAGTCTTTCGATTTCCTTTTCTCTGAAAAATTCCGGCATTTCCTGAAATCCGAATGAATCAACATAATATGCCTTGTTTTCTTCTTCAAATACAACTACATCACTTACTGACAGAGAATGGCCTTTAAAATCAACCGGTCTGGTTACATTGAATCTGTAATATATTTCATCAAGAGTTCCGTTTATATCACTGTGTTCCTGAAAGCCGGATGTATCAGTCTGATAAATAAGATTGTAGTTATCCTTATTCAGTTTCATATCCTTGTTATCAGCGTATCTCACAAACAGACCCGAACGTGATTCTTCATTAAGCTGATAAATACTGAATTTCTTTGGTTCGCTGACTGTTTTGGATTTGTCATCAGGTTCTGTCATGTTTTCTTCTGACAGAGCAATGCTGACTTTGTGTTCTTCTTCGGGAGTAAGCTCCGGTTCTTCCTCTTCAGGAGGTTCATCCATATCTATGTTCCAGGAGTAGCTTTCAAGCTGGTCACATTTTTCAAGCACTTCATCCAGATGCTCTTTTATATATTCAAGCTGTTCTGATGACGGATATTCGCTTTCGCCGTAACCAATGGAGTAATACTCTATTTCAAACTCATGATCACCGTACATATTTTCAAGTTCCGGTATCATTTCTCTGAAATCATATGAATTTCTGTTGTACTCGTCAATATAGTCATCAATAACATATCTGTTGCCGTTGTCATCTGTGATAACAGTGAAGTTAATGGAAATATCATTGCTTTCAAACGGAAGTATGCTTTCTTCATCTGAAATTTCTTCAGATGCTTCAGGTGATACAGCAGGTTCGGAAATCTCTTCTGATTCCTGCACAGGCTGAGCTTCCTGCTCCGGAGCAGTTATTTCCGGTTCAGTAATTTCAGAAGAATCAAGCACCGGTTCGTCAGGTGCAAGTTCAGCGTTTACTTTATCAATGAATTCACCGAGCTTTCCGTCCATAAGGCTGTTTATGTATGCAGGACTGCCGAATCTGTTCACAAACGGGGAACCGTTCATAAGATCAGTGTCTGCATGTTTTGCGTTTCTGCCGGCAAGTACATTTTCAAATCCCTGAAGAAATTTTCTGACCTGCTCAGGCATTTCGGCATCGCCTTTCGCATTAATAAAGGCCTGACGTATTTTTCTGTCATTTTCAGCATCATAAGTTCCGCTGTAGGCCTGTCGCAGCTCTGTCCATGCATTTTCATGTCTTTCAAAATCAGATGCTGTCCTGGCAAGAAGTTCAGAAAGCTCTTTCCATGTATATTCCACAGTAAAATCACCGGCGGTAAATGACATGCCTGTAAAGGTATCCCTTGCTTCTACAAATTCAGAATATCCGACAGGGTAGAAGCTGCTGTCTTCGGGAGTTTCAGTTCCGGGTACCGTTATGGCGTAGCTTCCGGAATCAAGATATTTCTTTGCTGTTTTTACATAGTCTTCAGATGTTTTAAACTCATCAGCAATATCCTGAAGTTCATCCCTTGCAAACATTCTGTCAATGACAGCCGGCATAAACTCCGGATTGTTCATATATTCAACAAGAGTATCATGAGCATTGTTTCTGAAGTTCATTATATAGTCTGCTTCACTGATTACACGATTATAATCATGGTTGTTTTCAGCGGAAGCTCTTCTTGTATAGTCAAGAAGGGAAGCAAATTCAGAAGGATTAAGTCTTCTCACAAGGGAATGTCCGGGTTTTGCTGCGGAACGTTCTCTGTCTGCATCCATTATCTCAGCATATACAGCAACTATTTTTGTTGACGGTGATACGTCATTGATTATATGCAGCGCTTCTTCAGGCGAAACACGTTCGTTTATCGAAAGAAGTACGGTGTGAACTGCATTAAGAGGATTCCTTTCCGGTTTTTCCTCACTTACAAGAAACTGTCTGCCGTCACTGAATTCAGGACGAACAAAGCTGGCATCCGATACCTCATGAATATTTTCAAGAAGATCTGTAACAGATGTGTATCTTCGGTGCGGCGGATTTTCTGAAGTTTCAGGAATTGTTTCCTGAACAGTTTCTTCTGATTCAACAATCTGATCAGAAGGCTCATCCGTAGTTATCACAGGTTCAGATACTGCTTCTTCCGGCTCTTCAAATAACGGTTCTGATATTTCTTCCTCATTAATCTCATTGCTGTGCTGATCAAGGAAGGAATACAGTTCTTCAATATTGCCTGCTAAAAACAGTTCGCTGTATTTTTTTATATTGTCAGGATTGAAAGTGTTATCCAGACGGTCGAGTGCAGTTTCAGAAAGGCCTGAATTAAAGGCATCCAGTATAGCGTCAGCCTGTTCCTGATTATAGTCTTTGCCTTCAAGAATGCCGCCGATTGCAACCATAGTATCACAGTAGTTTCTTGCATCAAGGAGAGCACTGTAAACGCCGTCTTTGTCAAGAGTGCGTTCAGTTTCTGAATAGCTGAGAAATGTTCTCATTCTTTCTGATATGTAATCAAGCTGTGTATCACTGTAGTCAGCCTTATAGTATGAATTTAAGAAGAAAGGACCAGCACTGGCAGCGGCAAGATCAATTACATCCTGTATTCTGCTTATCTGATGATCACTGAGATTATTTTCGTTTTTCAGATCATTTACAATAAGCTGTCTTGTATGAGCTGACAGGAGAGTTCTGCTGAATTCTGCAGCATCTTCCTTGTTTACGGTAAACATAACCTTGTTGTCTCTGATAAGACCGGAATACGGGATTGACTGATTCTCCATGAATTCTCTTATTTCAAAGTAATTATCAGGTTTAAGTCCGGACACAAAGAAATGTCTGTTTTTTATTTCCGCATATGGTGTATTTCCGATAATGTTTCCGTCATTGCTGCGTTCAGTGTCCTGCTTAACAAACTGTTTGCGCATTTCGATAACACTGCGGTTTATATCCTTTACAGCTTCAAAATCAGATTCTGATACAGTAAGTGTTGCTTTGCCGTTTTCATATATTCTTCCGGAAAATTTTATACCGTTGTTATTCATGATTTCAGCCATTTTCAGGGCAGTATCCCTGTCAGCGCTGAAATATGTTTTCTTTGGAATTGTTTTATATGCTGTATTTCCGATAAGATTTTTGTCCGGCGGGGAATAGGGCTTTGAAGATTTCTGAACATTTACTTTTTCAGTTCCGGTTATCTGAGTGAGTCTGTTAATATCCTTGTCATCAACGGTCATTCTTACAGCGCCGTTCTGTACATAGGCATAGTAGTTTATACCGGAATTGTTTATTGCATCCTTCAGCTTTTCGTATGCATCTTCCTGTACAGAGATAATTGATTTATATCTGTTGTCTGTTGCAGTGTTCCAGAAACTGTTACCATAAGTCACCATATGTTTATTGCCTCCTGTATTTAGTCGCGTGCGCCGCGGCTGTTGTTTTTCTCGTTTACGTTCTCGCGATTCTGAGCCTGTCTGTTACTGGCTGCGGCGGCTGCTTCATGCCGCATGGATTCACGTGAAAAGTAAAATGGTTTTCCTTTGTTTTCTGCTGTCTGAGCTTTATCTGATCTTTTCTGTTCCGGTTTGTCATGTGAAAATTCCTTTTCGACAAAATCTCTGACAGCAGTACCTCTGACTTCCTTTTCAATCTCCTTGAATTTATCAAAATCAGTTTTTGCAACAGTAACAGCTGACATGTTATCATCTCTTTTCATCGCAGAGTATGTTATGCCTGCTTCATCAAGTTTTTTCATGATTTTTTCTGCTGCTTCCTGTGGTTCAACACTGACAGCTCTGTTGTTTCTAGGAAGTGAAAGATAGTAATCAGGATTTATAAGATCACTGAATTTAACCGGATTTTCCTTTCTGGCATCTTCAACGGCTTCCTTAAATATTTCAGAAAGTCTGTCCTGATCTTTTTTATCAACTGTCAGAGTAAATTTATCATCCTTGGATACTGCTGAAAAAGGAATGTTTTTGTCATTAAGCTTATGCATTACTTTAATGGCGACATTTCTTTCAAAGCTTTCTATTTTTCTGTCTTCCTTAGGCAGATTTTTATAGAATTCAGGGTTTATCTTTGTATCTCTGCCTTCCGGAATATTAATCTCCTGTGGTGACAGCTTTTCCGGAACTGTTTCAGTTCTGGTCTCATTCTCCGGTGCAGGAGCTTTATTTTCGGCAGTTTTTTCTTTGCGGGCTTTTTCAGACCGTTTATAATCATCAGCAGTTTCTGTGATTATTTCTTCAGCAAGATTATCAATGTCCCGGCAGTCTGATTTTTCAATTATTTCTGAAGCTTTAATCATTACTTCATCAGCTCTTTCACCTGTAAGACCACTGAAAGGAATCTCAGAGTTTTCAAGCCTTTCAAGCTTCTGATTAAGAACAGACAGCTTTTCCTTTACTGATTCAAGACTTCGGGAAAGGTTAAGCTTTTCTACGCTTGAAGAAGTTTTGTCATAGTTAGTGCTTATACTGTCAATGCGTCTCTGAAGCTTGTTAATCTTATACTTCAGAATATTCTTTGACGCTTCATTGAGAGATTCCATGTTTTCTGCGAACATTTTTCGTCTTTCAAAGCTGTTCGGAATCATAAAGCTTCTTATTATTCCGGATATAGCAGATATCTTTTTCGCTTTGTTCAGTACATTTTCCTTTTTGTGCTGAAGGTTATTGATTTTTGTTCTGTGATTCTCAATCTTTTTGGCTTTTTCCGGAATAAGCTCTGTTCTGATGGAATTAATTTTCTTTTCATTTGAGGCAATTACTGCTGAGACAGCAGGTATTTTGTCAGTAAGTGTCTTCAGTACAGCGTTTGCGGCTTCAAGCTTTTCTGCACGGATGCTGAGTTTTTCTATTTTTGCTTCCTGTGCGGCAATTTTATCTTCTCTTGCAGCAATCTTTTTATCTATATCATCTGCCTGCGCAGCATGGTTTTCGAATATTGCATTAAGTACCGGAACAAGGGCTTCCTTATTGGTTTCAGGTATATTTTCCTGAACCGGATTCAGTTCCTTTTCATTATCCTGAACTGGCATAATCTATCTCCTTATCTTTCTGAAACACTGCGGTTTCGTGATGGTTTATGAGTGTCAGGCTGTTCCTTAGGCTGTATATCAGTGCTTAGGTTTATAATGCGGTTAAGCGAACGCCTGATTGTGAATGTGTCTGCATAGCAGCAGTTTATGTATGTGTTTGTTATTCTGTTCTGTATATCAACCGGAAATGAATGAAGCTTTGATACTGATACTTCCATGATTTTTGCTATTTCCGGCAGCAGTTCTGAGTATTCCTCCTGTGTATATTCCCTGCTGTGAGATATAAATCTGCATACGGCTTCATCATTTTCAGAACGGCTTATTATTTCACTGATTCTCTGACTGTCATCGGCAGAATAGGCGAACATGGCCTTGCTGTCATCTATCTGAACGAAGTACCTGATTCCTGACTGCTCAAGTCCTCTGATTATCTTTTCAGGGCTGCAGGTGACAGTAACAAACATCTTGTTTTCAATATCCTTCAGCTGACATTTCATACGCGGTTCTCCATAACTTCATTCAGACTCTGAAGAAGAGTATCTTCGCCGTTTTCCATTGAATACACACCGCAGAGTTTGATCTGCGCTTCTTCAGGAAGCATTTCGAGTGATTCTCTGCTTACTTTCAGAATCTCAGCAACCTTATCAAGGTCATTGATGGAAACAGCATGCTGGACAATTTCATAGATACCTTCAGCGTTGCCTTTGTTTACTTCATATTCAAAGCAAAGCTCCTGCTTTGTCTGTTCGTCAAGATTCAGCAGGGTACTGTTATGGATACCGGTTCCTTCTGATATTTCTCCCATAACCTTGTTTACAGATGCATTTGCCCAGATGCGGAACAGATCTCCTGTAAGTTCTTCTGCAGTGGCCTTGTCCTGTGATGAAGCTATATCGAGTGCTGTAACCATAGAGTTTCTGATTTCCTCCGGGAGTTCAAGAATATTGTTTTCTGAAACTCCGAGCAGGGAAGCAATTTTTGATATTTTATTATTCATGAGTTATCCTTTCTGAATGTCCCCAATGGGGACGCAGTACTGTCCCCGCTGGGGACAGCGGTCTTATTTTGTTTTCCACTGGAAACCTGAATGTTTGTTTCCGTCATTTCCGGTATAGCTGAATGATTCGAATTCAGGAAGTACAGTGGTCTTTTTACCATTTTCTGTATATACAACAGATGAACCGTTCAAAAGCTTTCCAAGCTGTGATTCTGTCAGGATGTGTTTATACACTTTTGCTATCTGCATACCGCATTTGCCGGTACAGTAAAATCCGTATTTTCCTTTTGAAATATCCTTCTGACAGTTCGGACATTTACCCGGTGATGCTGCTGCAAACGAAGTGTTTTCATCAGCTGAGCCGTATTTGCTGCAGAGAGTCTGTATAAATGCTGTAATGCCGTTCATAAACTCATCAGCGCTGTACGAACCGGTTTCAATCTGCTTAAGCTGATTTTCCCAGTCAGCAGTAAGTTTAGGGGACTTAACTTCTTCCGGAACAACGGAAATAAGTTTCCGGCCTTTTTCAGTTGAAACGATATTCTTTTTTACTCTTTCTGCATATCCGCGGTCAGTCAGAGTTTCTATGATTTTCGCTCTGGTAGCAGGAGTGCCGAGGCCTTTCTTTTCAGTATCCTCATCAAAATCCTCTGCACCTGCATGTTCCATTGCTGACAGAAGAGTGTCTTCCGTAAACGGCTTAGGCGGGGAAGTCCAGTGCTCTGTTTTTACTGCAGAGATATTTTCAAAGATTTTTCCTTCTGTAACGTCCGGAAGCTCAGCTGAATCATTATTCTTTTCATCATCAGTACATTTCATCAGGGCAAACGCCTGTTTTTCAGTAGCTTTCCAGCCCTGTTCAGTAACTGTTTTTCCGGAAGCGGTAAATATATTGTTTTCAGATTCAAGTGTGATTTTTCTGCTGATATACTTATGCGGCGCAGATGATGCGCAGAGAAGTCTGAAGGCAATCAGCAGGAGAATATTTTTCTGACCTTCAGCTAAGCTGTCAATATCAGTATTTTCTATTTTTGAAGTAGGGATAATTGCATGGTGTCCGGTAACTTTGTCGTTGTTTATACATCTGCTTATGTCAGGTGTCGTATCCGATGCAAAACCGGTAAACTTTTCTCTGATTTTCGAAATAACTTCAAGTGTGCTTTCTCTCATGTCTTCAGTGAGATACTGCGAATCAGTACGGGGATATGTAGTAAGCGCGGCCTCATACAGTGTCTGGAGATAATCAGAAGTCTGCTGGGCAGTATATCCGAACATCCTGTTTGCATCACGCTGCAGGGAAGTAAGGTCATAGAGCTTAGGCGGATTAACGCATTTGCTTTGTTCTTCAGCTTTTTTAACTACTGCACTGCTGCCGTTACATGCCGCGGAAATTCTGTCTGCATCCGTTTCAGAATCAATTCGTTCTGAAACTGCTTTGAAGCCGCAGTCAATATCCACGGTAAAGTATTTCTGTTTTATAAAGTT
>JAZQPR010000094.1:0-24335 GCA_045628605.1 Oscillospiraceae bacterium | reverse complement strand
ATCTGTAGCCGTCCAGCTTGCTTTTTTTATTTCTCTTTCCTGTTTTGCCTTCGTATCCTTCATAATATTTTTTTACTGTTCTCCAGTCCATCTGATATTCCCGGCCCAGTGCTGCAAAGTTTGGTTTTATTTTTAAGCCTTTTATTATCATGAGAGCTCCTTTTAGTTTTTCAACTCTTTGTTTGTATTTCAATATGATACACCTCCATGGTAAAGTATATCATATTATCGAAAAATAAAAAAATAAGGATGTAGGATTTACGACATGCTTATATGTCATTTTTCCTACATCCTTATTATATCATTTGCACTTTAAAAAGAAAAGCGAAGCATGACAGATAAAATATAGAAAAAACTGCAAAAAGGCTGCATAACCATTTGGTTACACAGCCTTTTTTTATTTATATTCAAAATTATCAGTTTTTACATATTTCTGTGAATCATAATCTTCTTTTGTTATTTTTTCAAAACCATCTTCGAAATCATACGTATAATACTGATCTTCGACATCTTTATTTGTGTCATAATGAGGTGAAAATTTTAAATTAAAGGAATTGTCATCGATCCAAGATATTTCAGTGTCCGTTCTGGAAATCTCTATTACTTCCGGTTCAGAAATATTTTTTGAACTAAATAAAGAATTCATTTTTTTAATACAAACGGAAGAACTTTCTTTAAGAGGACGTTCAGAAATTATATAGGTACTGCCGTCAGGACTTTTAAATGCATGGGATATCGGATTGAAAAATGAATCAGCTAACATAAAAATTGATCCTCCAATAAAAAATAGTACTACAAAACATGCTGTACTTATCTTTAATTGTATAGAATCTTTTTTTGAAAACATGACATTGACAATTATATCAATAAAATAATATAAAAACATTGATATAAATAAGCAGAAAATCAAATCAATATTTTTTACAGTAGGCCAGCTAAACTTCAGAGGAAGATTAGTTTTAAATAATAATACAAACAAAAGCGCAAATAAGACAGAACCTGAAATATTTAAAATTTTTCCCAGAATCTGCATTTTAGTTAAAGGCTTTTTAGTTTCATCCAACACTTCAGAATCACCTGACGGATTCAGACCTTCCATATCAGGCTCATTAATTAAATTATATATATTTACGTCATTAATTGTAACTAATCTGCATTCACCCGGTGTATCCTCTGAAAATGTTTTAAAAGCAGTAATAATCGAATCATTTCTCTTTATATTGTTAATATCAAGAAAATCAGTAAATTTTTCAAGATTTGATCCTGATACAGTAACTGTATTATATTTTGAAATAATTATTTGATCGTTTGTTTCAAGACAGCTAAATGAAAAAGAACACAAACCGTCATTTACAAGAAGTTCTCCGTATTTATCCATAATGGCTGAACAGCGTTCACGTGAACAGATATCGATATTATAAGTTACTGTTTCATACTTGTTTTGTCTGGAATCAGTATCAGTGAACTCTGTAATTTTATTTTTTGGAATATCAAGAGAAAATAATAAATATTTTGACGAGTGAAAATTGATGAAATCCTTAACTATTTTCTTTATTTTAGATGCATTTATATTTGCAACTATCTTATCTTCAGTTATATAAGTATATCCTTCAAAAAGTTCTTCTTCAGAGGATATTTTTGCACCTTGAATAAGTTCCAGCATGAGTATCTCCTTTTATATTATATAGTTTTATATTTTTACAATTGCTTTATATTTAAAGTCTAACATAGAATAATTATTATTTCAAGATAAATTAAACAAATATGAAAAACAACAAATCTATATTCAAAGCTCTGTGTTGTTATATATCTTAAGAATAAAAACAAAATTCAAACAGAAATCAGAAATAAATCCAGTCAATATTATATATTATGCATATTTTGTATTGAATTATATCGTTGAAAATGGTATAATATAATTATAAATAATTAAATTGTCCGTAACTTTTCAATAAAAATAAAAATAATAACTCATGCAGTAACTATAAGCTTACCATAATAAAAATATTATTTAAAATACAAATACATATGTTATCAGCAGAAATAATTTAAGTAATAGGATTTCATTTCAAATACAGTGTTATGGGGGATTGGATTATGCAAAATATCAGAAAAAAAATAATATCGATCAATTTGGCAGTATTGCTTGTGGCAGGGGTTGTTCAGTTTCCGGGAGACAGTCTGTTCGCTGAATCCGGCGCAGTATTAATAAACGAAGCGTGTGCAAAAAACACAACGATACCGGCAGCTGACGGAAACTGCTATGATTTCGTTGAACTTTACAATCAGACAGAAAATGATATTGATATCAGCGGATACGGACTGACTGATGATGATACAAAGCCTTTCAGATTTACATTCCCTGAAGGTTCAGTTATCAAAGCAAAAGATAAAGTCGTCGTATATCTGAATTCAAAGGAGTTTACACTTGAAGGTGAATATACCGGTTCATTTGGTCTCTCGACTGACGGTGAAACTGTTTCACTGTATTCACCTGACGGAAATATCGTGGATCAGATAACTTTTGAAAATATGGCTGCTGACACTTCATACGGAAGGATCTCAGACGGTGACTCATCACTTGCTGTTCTTACCATGACTCCCGGAGAATCTAATTCCGGAGCAGAGAATATAAAAGAATATGTTGAATCTCCGACTCTTTCTGTAATGAGCGGATTTTATGACAATGAATTTGATCTTACTTTGTCCGCACCGGAAGGAACTAAAATATACTACACCGTTGATTCATCAGACCCGACTGCAGAATCAACGGAATATACGGAAGCTATAAAGGTTTTAAATCCTAAAAATATCGAAAAGGAAGAAACTCCTGTCGAAACACCTGAAGATAAAAAAACAGCTGCAAAAAATCCTATGGGCGGCTTTAACCCGTTTATGCCGCAGGTCTCAAACCAGACAGAAGTTTTAAATAACAAATCGGCTTTTGTAGTACGTGCAGTCGCAGTGGACAGCAAGGGAAATGTCAGTGATCCTGTATGCGGTATATATTTTATAGGATTAAAAGATACAAAATCATATTATCAGAATCTGAAGGTAATTTCTATAGTAACAGACTCATCAAATCTCCTTGACAGCAAAACCGGTATTTTTACAAACTATTCAAAAAAGGGAAGAGAGTGGGAGAGAGAGGCCAATCTGCAGATCTTTTCAGGCGGAAATTATTCCTATGAGCAAAATGTCGGAATTCGTGTTCACGGCGGATATACAAGAAGTCTTACTCAAAAGAGCTTAAACGTATATACACGAGGAGACTACGGTGCAACAAGTTTTGACTATGATCTCTTTTCAGGAAATCTTATCAGTGAATCGACAGGTGAGCCGATAACTGAATTTGACAGCTTTATCCTGAGAAACGCAGGAAATGACAGTGAGTATTCAAGATTTCGTGACAAGATGAATCAGACTCTCGTAAGTGACAGAGACTTTCTGACACAGGGCATGGAGCCGTGCATTGTATTTGTAAACGGTGCTTTCTATGGTCATATGGAAATAACGGAAAAAATAAGCACCGACTATATAAAAGCGCACACTGATGTAGGAAAGAAAAATATTGTCATTATAAAAAATCAGGAGCTGGATGAAGGCGATGAGGAAGATTTCCAGGAATACAATGATCTGTGGGCATGGATAAAAGCAACAGATTTCAGCGAAGACAGTGCATATGAGGAGCTGTGCTCAAAAATTGATATGAATAATTTTGCAGACTATATGAGCAGCAACATCTATATAGGAAACAAAGACTGGGGCAGCAACAACGTCTGCATGTGGAAATCCAAAAAAATAAAAGAAGAAAATCCATATATGGACGGCAAATGGCGTTTTAATATGTTTGATACAGAATACAGTTCCAACCTCTACAACCAGATTCCGGCGACAACCAACACATTTACGCAGTTAATGTATCAGAAGTCATTTTTAACAGACCTGTTTAACGGAGCTCTGAAAAATGAAAACTTTAAAAAGCTTTTTGTTACGACATTTATGGACATAGCAGGAAATAATTTTGACAATGAAAAAGTAAATTCGCTTATAGATGAACTGTCAGTATCATATGAAGAATATGCAACAGATACTTTGAAAGAAATCTATAACAAAACAAGCTATGCAAGTGAAGTTACAAAGATAAAAACTTTCTTCTCGAGCAGATATGCAAGTATTGTAAAATCTATGAAAACATCGCTTAAGCTGACAGGTGAAATAGTTGAGCTTACTGTAAATAATGACTCACAGTACGGAAGTGTCACAGTAGGTACTGTAAACACCGATGGTACATATACAGGAAATTACTATACTGACTATCCTGTAACCGTAAAAGCATACGCCAAAGACGGATATACCGTAACAGGCTGGAAGCTCTCGGACGGAAGAACTTTTGAAGGCAGCACAGCTGAAATAGAATTAACAGAAGCTGTAACTGCAGAACCGATATACTCCTCTCAAACGGCGCCTGAAACTCCGGTCACTTCAGAAACAACGACTGTTACAGAAATTGAAGACGAAGATATATACTATGGAGATCTGACAGGTGACGAAATTGCAGATCTTACAGACCTTACATGCCTTTCACTGTACCTTATGAAGGCTCTGAACTTAAGTGAAAAGCATCAGAAGGCTGCGGATATCGACCAGAACGGAATTGTAGATATAGCAGACCTTGCATATTTCAAACAGTATGTTTCAAAAGACAGCAAAATAAGTTCATGCGTAAAAATAGGAAGATAAAAATATATTAAAAAGCACCCATTCGCAGATTCAGCAGCAGCGAATGGGTGCTTTATTTGTTATCGCAATATATGATACAACAGCAAACAAAATTTGTCAATAAAGGGGAAATTAAGATTTTTTTATGTTTCACAGCTTTTGAACTCCCGCCGGACCCAAAATCGGTCAGCGGGGAATGGGCTTTGAAAAAGTTATGAAATCAAAATTTCTTTTAAATGAATCAAATCGAGAATATTTACATTTCCGTCCTTATTAATATCAGCAGCATCTGACTGCGTCCCGGAAATGTCTGATACTCCAAGCAGATATTTCTGAAGTATAAGAAGATCTGTAGAATTTACAGTACCGTCAAAGTTGACGTCACCTTCAAGCTCAGCGGTCATAACTTCATTAAATACAGCAATTCTGTCAATTGACGGTGCCCAGGCACTCTCGTTATATAATTTAATGGTGTTTTTTCCTTTGTTCAGATGAACGGTTGTGTCAACTGCATTCAGTCCTGTCCAGTCGTTTCTGTTTGCAAGAAGATCCTTCAGAGTAGCAGTATACTGTCCGTTTACTGCAACGTCAAGATTTCTGTATTCACCGGAAATATAGTAGATTCGAAGCGTATAATCGCCTTCAGTTTCAACGTTTACATTTTCAAACAGAATATAATTGTTCTGTTTTCCGCCTACGTATCCGACATAAGCCATACCTGAACTGTATCTTCCGTCCTTGCCGTTTTCTATCACAGATTCACCTGAAAGTTTTGCATTTTCAGCTTCGTAGAACTGGAATCCGGAATACGGTGTAGTGAGCTTCATAGGATTTTTTGTGATCTTTATTACACAGCCGCCATATGAAAGAAGACTTTGTTTTATGGTATCATTTTTGGTAAGGTTTTCGATTACGGTTATTTTGATGTCACTGCCGTTATCATTGTCACCAAAAACATATGCCGTATAAGTATCATCATCTGAAATTATTTTGCTAAGATCTACCTGAATATCCCTTTTATCAATTGTGGAAGCACCGATATACCAGTCTTCTCCGCTTCTGCGTGCGGTCACATTAAATTTCATCGGTCTTCCGTCTATAACAACCATATCATCCCATGCAACAGGAACATCGTCTAACATTATAAGTGCGTTTGTTCCCTGATATCTGTATACTGAATGAGCATAGTGCTGTATTCCTGACTCTATGTTTACTATATCAGAAAGTGCAAATCCTGCTGTTGCTTTGACTCCGTATACAGGAACCGCCGGCGGAGTAAAGTCTGCAGAACCTATAACATTTCTTGTATAAGTATATGTGAGTCGGTTCTGAGGAGAAGGATTTGAACCCCATTTGTAGTATTCAGCACCGTTTACTGCTTCATATGAAACTACGTTCGGATAAGTCCTGCTTTCACCTCTCGGGATCGTACATCCGTGGAACAGAACCATGAGTTTGTTTTTGGCAGCTATATCCATACACATATACATCTGCTTCATGGTTTCCTGCGTGTCACTTTCATAATAGTCGACCTTTACGCCTTTGACTCCGAGAGCACTTATCCTCTCAAACTCTCTCTTTATGGTAGCTTCATCAAGGAGAGAATAATAAGGATAAGCCGGATGTCCTGCACTGTCTCTGTATCCTGCGTGATTTTTATTGTTTACGCCGTACCAGAGATATATCCCTATATTTCTTTCCTCAGCGTATTTGCATAATTCTCGGAGCTTGTCTTCGCTGTTGTCCCACATAGCCCAGCCAAAGTCAAGACATACAAAATCCCATCCGTTTCTGGAAGCAAAATCGATATAGTCCTTCTGTGTAGAATATTCAACAGGTGAATCTCCACCGCTCGACCACCATGACCATGCTGATTTTCCGGGCTTTATCCAGCTTGTGTCCTCGATCACAGACGGAGGATTAAGATTCAAAATAAGGTCGCTTGTCGCCATGTCGTTAAGATTGTCAGCTATAATTGCAACTCTCCACGGAGTTTTAAAAGCACCTGACATTGTAACTGACTCAGTTTTCACACCGAACTTCCAGTTTATAGCCCTTGAACCTCCTACGGTTTTCAGTCCGCCTGCACAGTAAGGATCCGGTTCGTTAAATACATTTGCTTCGGAAATTACGACCCAGTAACGGTCTTTGATATTTCCTGTAAGAGGAAGGGAATAGTCAGCCCATGAACTCGTTACTTTATCCATTGAAAATTCTGAAATTTCCCATTCATATGTTGCATTCGGACCACTGCCCCAGAGAGTTCCGTTCTCCGGGAAGATAACTTCACTGGCTTCAGATTTTATAACGGCACCATGGTTCAGACTGTACCTGAATGCCATGCCGTCATCATAAACTCTGAATATGATATCCATCTGAGTATTTCCTTTGCTGAAAGGAATGGTTATCTCATTGTAAGTGTTTTCAATAGTGCTGTGTTTACCAAAAGGCATAGAGTAAGTTTCACTAAGATCAGATCTTTGCGCCTTGTCACTCTGAACTGAAAGACCTGCGGAAAGGTCTTCAGTCGATGTCACAAGTCCAAGCTTTGAAGGCTCGATCACCATATCCTCACCGTTATACGTTTTTTTGCTTACGGAATAGAAAAATGAACCTTTATTATCAGTCCAGAGTTTGGTTATCAGCGTGCCGTCGGGAGAAGAGGACTGCAGTTCGGGGATACTCTGAAGCTGTGTTCCGTTAAAAGCTGTAGTTTTTTCAGTCACAACCGCCGCGCTGACTATACTTTCACTAAAAAAAGTCTCCGGGATCATATTTACTGCTGCCGAATTAAAACAGCACTGAAAAGCCAGAACTGCCGACAGAAAGATCCCCGGACTTCGCATTGATTTTTTACACATACAAAATCCTTCTTTCAAAAATATGTTTCCTATTCATATTTCGCAGTAATTTCAATTAAATGAAATTAATATCACTTTACACATTTGTTATTTGTATACAAAAAGCACGAACGTTCGTTGAAAATATTATACCATTTTTGATTAAGTAAATCAATATATATTTAAGTAGTTTTTAATGTATTTATGTATATCATTTATACGTTATATAGGCGATAACTTATATAATTATAGTTTTTTCTGATAATCCAACATTTTATTACATAAAATCCAACCTCGCACCTTTTTTTATATGACTATCTTTTCTTTTTGCTTTATAATACTAACATAACCTGAAGAAAACAAAAAAGAAAATAAAAGGACATCTCATCCGAATACGGCGGAGATATAAAAGATGTAAACAGGGAGGATCAATTATGAAACTTGCAACAGCATTATCAGAACGTTCTGATATCCAGAAAAGAATCAGCGAAATATCAATAAGATTAAACAACAACGCAAGAGTGCAGGAAGGCGACGTTCCGTCTGAAAAGCCGACGGAACTGATGAAGGAACTGGAAAGACTCATAGAAAGACTTGAGGAGTTAATGACCCGAATCAATCTGACAAACAGTACAACCAGATCAAAAGGAAAAACCATAACCGAATTGCTTGCGCACAGAGACTGCTTAAAAAAGAAAAGGGAAGTAATGCAGGCTTTTCTTACAAAAGCAAGCGACCGCACGGGCAGAATGACAAGAATGGAAATAAGGATCTTAAGTACGGTTCCGGTATCAGAAATCCAGAAAAGCGTTGACAAGCTCTCAAAAGACCTGAGAATTGCCGATGAAACTATAGAAGAACTTAACTGGACAACAGATCTTAAATAATAGATGGGCGGGAATTTACAGAGTGGATGCATCTCAGTCAGCAGAGAATGTGCTGATATTTGGCAAAATCGGGACAGATTTGGGGTTCAACTCCCCTTGTACAATGCATTGTCCGGCATATTAACATGTGCAACGTAACAGATTATTTTTTTACTACCATTGCATCAGCTGTAAAATGGGTGGGAAATATTTAATAAAAAAATCAGTGCAATAATTCTATCAAAGTAAAATTATTGCACTGATTTTACTTTTATGTTATAATACCAATATAACAACACAGAGGATATCCCCCGCCTCTGCAGTCGGCGGGTTCTATCTTTCCGCTCATTCGGAGAACAATCTCCGACTGTTTGGTCAGCGATTCTACGAATCGACTCTGAAAGTGACACATATAAATGTTTAAGTTTGTTTGTCATATGTCTGATTGATCTGGGATTAATCGAATTTGAATAATAATTATGTTAAACCTAAAAAGATAATGGAGGTACAAAAATGGAAAAAAGAGTTAAGGATTCATATGCTGAGCAGGTGCATATTCTGACGCAGGCAAATATAAACGGATACAACAGACTTTTCGGCGGTCAGCTGATGGAATGGATAGATATAGTGGCAGCAGTTGTTGCAAGAAGACATTCCGGTAAAAACGTAACCACAGCAACGATCGACACACTTACATTTTCAGGACCTGCATATCCAAATGACACTGTGATCATATGCGGATACATAACATATGTTGGAAATACATCAATGGAAGTATGTACAAAAACCTACGTAGAAAACCTTGACGGTACCAGAAAGCTTATAAATACAGCATATCTTGTAATGGTTGCACTTGATGAAAACGAAAAACCTACATCCGTACCCCGCCTTATACCTGAAACCGAGGAAGAAAAAGCAGAATGGGAAGCAGCGGTAAAAAGAACAGCACTCAGAAAACAGAGAAGAGCGGAAAAATACTGATGCAAAAATAAATAAAAATCAGCTGCACTTGAAAAATATTTTTCGGTGTAGCTTTTTTTATATAAACACTGTAGCAAAAGCATATCCTGAAAAGTATTAATATCAGAAGGTTCTGATCGGATTCCTTTTTTTGAACGGAGGGTAATATATGAATAAATTAAAAGCAACTTTACTGTCTCTCGCATTACTGGTAGGTATGGCTGCTCAGCCTGAATTTGTACATTATGAAAACTATTCAAAAATATATGCTGAAGCTTCAGACAGTGCATCTGTTTTAAAATATGTTACAGATGAATATACACTCGACTATACTGTAAACGGAAACGAAGCTAAGATCGTCCTGTGTACAGACAAAGACATCGACAGACCGATCTACGAAAGAAACTGGATCACAAATCTTGAGATCCCTGAAAAAATCGACGGTTACACAGTAACAGAGATCGGTGACAACGCTCTCAGAAATTCTATGTACAAAAAGCTCACACTGCCTGATACTATCAGAAAGCTTGGCAATTATTCTCTCGGAAGCAATTCCTTTTCATATGACGAAACCTTTACATTTCCGCGTGATACCGAAGAAATAGGGGATCATGTAATTACAGATATGTACGCTAAAAAAATAGTAATACCTTCAAAGGTTTCATCAATTTCAAGATATGCATTTGAGGACAATTATACCTTTGAAGTTGATAGTGATAACAAGTATTATCATATTTACAAAAACGCACTTATGTCAAGTGACAACAAGCAGCTGATCAAATACAACGGACAAGACGAAACCATGAGCTACTACGTTCCTACAGGAACAGAGGAGATCTTTCCATATGCTTTCAAATATACAAGCATTTCAATAATAAGAATTCCTGATTCTGTCACAACGATCGGTGAATCAGCATTTTACTGCAGCGACGTTTCAAGTGTTACTCTTCCGAAGTCTCTTACAAAAATAGAAGACAATACTTTTTCATGCACAGATATTACACAAATAACGCTCCCTGATTCTCTTGAATCAATTGGAAAAAATGCATTTTCTGCATCTGATTTAAAATCGGTCAATATTCCGGAAAACATTAAAACAATTGCGGAGAACGCTTTCAGCCGATGTGACTATCTTGAAGAGGTAACTTTCCATGAAGGTCTTGAATCAATAGGAGCGTCCGCATTTGATCAGTGCCTAAATCTGAAGACAGTTTCTTTCCCGGATTCTCTGAAAACTATTTCAGGCAGTGCATTTTCTGAAACAGGACTTACAACTGTAAGCATTCCTGCCGGTGTATCATGCATTGACACAAACGCTTTTGCCTTTTCAGACTATATTTCAGCATTTGATGTAAACAAAGACAATGAAAATTATTCTTCTGAAAACGGTATTCTTTATAACAAAGACAAAACAATTCTGATCCAGTGTCCTTCAAGCAGCAGCATAACTTCCTGTATACTTCCGGATACGGTTACATCTATTGCGGATAAAGCATTTTACAAATGTGCAAATCTGAAAAGCATAACTATTCCTGACAGTGTAGAAGTAATTGATGAGTACACATTTTATAACTGTGAATCCCTTGAGTCAGTTAAACTATCGTTAGGATTAAAAACAATTAAAATGGCTGCTTTCTCACAGTGCACAGGTCTAAAGGAAGTTGAACTGCCGTCAGGACTTGAAGTGATAGAAGAAAGAGCTTTTGAAGGCACAGCAATAGAATCGATCAGCATTCCTGAATCAGTAGGAAAAATAAACAACACTACTTTCAGTAACTGCAGAAACCTTAAAACCATAAAGATTTCTCCATATCTTCATAACTTTGATGCTCCATATTCAAACAAAGATATTTCAATAGAATTTTACGAAGATGACAGTCTCATCATAAAGGACAATGTTGTATATTCAAAGGACATGACAGCACTTGTCAACTATCCTGTATTTAAGGCAAATGATACTTATGAATTTACCGTACCTGAATCCGTTACCAAAATTTATGATAAAGCATTTGAAGGCGTAGCCTTAAGAAAAATTACTCTTTCAAAAAATACAGCTTCAATTGGTAACAGCGCATTCAGCAATTGCCAGCTTCTTGAAGAGATAGATTACAACGGAAGCAATCCTGAACTCGGAAAGGGATTATTCTTCGGATGCAATATGCTTTACAGACTTGAACTTCCTGAAAATGTATCTGTAATACCGGAAAATGCTTTTGATGAATGCACAGGAATATACAGTGCAAAAATTCCTGACGGAGTAACAGAAATAAAAAGCGGTTCCATGCCGTGCATTTTAGAAGAAGTATATATCCCTTCAAGTGTCACAAAAATTTCTGAAGACGCTTTTAACTTCTATAATTTATCTGTTATCTGCGGAGAAAAAGACTCATATGCTGAAAAATTTGCATCTGACAACAACATCAAATTTGTAGTTGACTCAGAAAAGTTTGACGGAGATGTAAACGGTGACGGCAAAACAAATATCATTGACCTTATAAAGCTCAAATCATATCTGATCGGCAATGAAAAAACCGGATCTTTAAATTCTGATATCAACAAAGACGGAAAAGTCAGTATTATAGATCTTGTAAAGCTTATCAATATACTCCATGGCATGAACGATGTGTCAGGATATAAGGATATTCAGATTACGAGAGAAAGAATAAACTCGGAATCAGTTTATATAAGTTATTACAAAGAAACTGACTTTATAACAAATGAAGCAGAACTCGAAAGCAGCCTGGACAATTATTTCAAAGACAGCAGTGTCAGCAAGGAATATATTGAAAAATACAGTCCTTATCTTGATGAATATGTGATCTACGTACATATGCAAAGTTTACAGTTCGATTATTCTGTTCCTGTACTGGATGCTAATATATATTCAATTGCCGAAGGACAAATGAAATTTAAAATAACAGAGATACCGTCAAGATATTATGCAGAGAAATACCCAACATATTTATATACTGTACTTGTACCTAAGAGTCTGTACAACGGTCAGTCCGTAAACTATATTTATGATCAGCAGGTGGCATTTGCTTCCAAGCCTGTCATTTATCTGTATCCTGAAGAGGAAACAACCATCAACGTAAAAGTTGAACTTGATGAAAAATCCAAATTTGCATGCACATATCCGGAATATCCTGAAGAAACAGGATGGACCGTAACAGCAGAACCGGATTCAACTCTTTACGATGAAAACGGCTCATATCCATACCTCTTCTGGGAAGCTGCAACTACCAGGGAATGGGATATGTCTGAAGGATTTGTTGTAAAAGGCGAGGATACAAGGGAATTTTTAAAGGAAAAACTGGTTTACCTTGGACTTGAGCCGACAGAATATAACGAATTTATTTCCTTCTGGGCACCAAAAATGGAAAACAGCAAATACAATCTCATAGCATTCCAGACTGATGACTACGAGGAAATGGCTAAGCTTATCGTAACACCGGAACCTGAATCAGTTCAGAGAGTATTTATGACATACAAGGCTCTCGATGAATGGACAGAAGTTCCTGAACAGAAACTCACTCCGTTTGAAAGACGCGGTTATACGCTTATCGAATGGGGAGGATCTGAAGTTAAATAAATAAAAATTCAACTCTCTTCGAATGATTTTTGATATTCGAAGAGAGTTTTTCATTAAATATGTAACGCATAAATCAACGCTTTGTTAATAATATCAGCTGCTTTTCAGCTCAGTTCGTGAGTCAGTATTACGAAAATATTAATTGTATTTCAGTTAGAAGTGTAGTATAATAATTATCAGATAAAATTCTATTTCTGATAATTCAAATTAATGGAGGAAAATATGAGCAAAGATTATTGCGGATTTGAAAATGAAGATAGCCAAACAGCCTTTCTTGCCGGTGTTGTTGATATACTTTCAGATAACCTGTCAATGGTATGTAATTTTACAGATACACTTGATGCTGATATATTTTATGTAAAAGACAAAGATATTTCTGAACTGAATTCTGTTGTAAAAAAGAGACTTCATTCGTACAATGAGAAATATGGGAAAAATATACCATATGATGTGATTGAATCACTTGACCTGAAACTTGAAAAGATCAGCTGCGAAGTGAACGATGATTTTCTATGCAGTAAAATGGAGGCATTTTCCTCAAATCAAAATTTAAAAGGAGCGGTAAATGATTTTCTCAGAAGCCTTGAGTGGTATCTTGGCAAACCCGATTACGTATATGCTCCGATAAAACATGATAAAAATTTTGATATTTTAGCAAAAATGTATTTGTATATAGCATATGATTATTTTTTCATTTTCTATGGAGAATATGTTGTATTATTTATCATTGGAACTGATGAATAATTGCAATACAGTGAAATTTCAGAAGATTACAATCAGTCAACAGATAAAAATCAAATACCCACATAAACATTTACGCTTTCTGATATCCAAAAGATGCAGAAAGCGTTTTTTTAGTCCTAAAATATATAATATGTGACAAAATATATTACAAATTTGTAATATTCGAAAATTTGATCATTTTTATGATATAATATAAATATATAAAAAATATACTACATTTAATACTTAGAAAAGAGGAATAAATATGAAAAAATCTGCAAATTTAAAAATGATCGCTGCTTTAATTGCCTTTGCTTCTGCACTGGCACTGACAGGATGCACTGAAGAAGACAACATCAACATCAGCATCAGCACCAATAACGAAACATCTGCTGCTGAGACTACAGAAGCTGTAATGGAAGAAACTGAAGCTACCAAAGCAACAACTAAAGCTGCTGAAGAAACTTCTGAAACAAAAGAAAACAAAGTTACTGATTCATCAAATAATAATTCTGATGAAGAGTACGAAGCAAGCCTTTTAAAATTATTTGCCGATAACGCTGATCTTTACAGCCTGGCATTCAGCATGGCAAATGATTTCTCAATAGAATGCGACTATGACAGTAATGATGTTATGTGGGCAGACTGGGATACAAAAGAAGTTATCCTGACCGGCGGAAAAGAAATTCTATCAGACGAAAATATAGACTTCAGTGCTTACCCTCATGCATTTACAGCTTATCCTTTAAATGATGATCGTTTTTCAAACCTTGATGAGTATAACGCATATCTCAAAACAATTTTCAGTGATAATTTTTTAAGCACAACCAAATGCGGCAGAGAAAGATTTGTTGAAAACAATGGTAAAACTTATATCTTTAAAATAAATAAAGGACTTCTTTTTGAAGAATGGTATTCAGACGAGGCAGAAATAAAAGAATATGAAAAGGACAAATCATTTACAGTTTTTGTACCTGGTTTGAAATCTGAAGATCCTGAAAATGTTCTTTATGGAACAATAAAATTTGTAAAAGAAGACGGCGAATGGAAAATCGACAGTTTTAATTACAATAACATTGATAATACAAGATTTAAAGAATAATTGCAATTCTGATTTTAAAATAATTAATTTAAAACCTCTTTGTCATATGACAGAGAGGTTTTTTTACTAATTACAGAGCTTTGAAAAATTCTTAATCGACATCATAAATATATCTTTAAATCAGTTTTAACCTATCGATATATATTATAACAACACAGAGGATATCCCACGTCTCTGAGTGTAAAAAGCAGAGCTTTGAATAAGATATCTTTATATTTTTACAAAAGCGTTTTAGAGATTCACTAAAATACATGGAAAGGAAAATATAATCTGATCTTATACCCAATTTGTTCAGATTATACGGTAATTTATTATGAAGAAAAAAAACTATAAAATTACAGCATTTACAACAGCACTTACAATGCTGATTTCTTTTGCTCCGGCAAACCCGTTTTCAGAATTTGAATCGGAAACGTCTGTATCAGCAACTACAATTAATTATGATGAAAAATTTATATTTGATGATTCAACAGGTACTCTCTGCAGTTACTTTGGAAACGAAACAATAGTAGAGATCCCTTCTTCATTTGATGATATTAAGGTAACTGCAATCGGTAGTTATGCTTTTTTTGGTAATGAAAATATAGAAAAAGTTATAATTCCTGAAGGAGTTGAAAGTATAAAAGATCATAGCTTTGAAAGCTGTACAAATCTTACAGAAATTTCTTTGCCTGATTCTTTAACTACCATTGAGGAATATGCATTTTTTAACTGTCAATCAATTGAGAGTATTATCCTCTCTGATTTCGTGAAAAAAGTTGGACAAGGGGTATTTGGAGGCTGTGAGTCAATGAAAAGCCTTAGCGTTCCTTGTTTTTTAAACGAAAGCGGATTCGGTCTTGACGGAGACAAAATAAAATATCGTCATATATACAAACCAAAAACAGATTCTGCTGAAGGATCAAGGTATGAATGTATATGTGAATGTGGAAACAACTCTTATCAGTATTGCAAATCACAAGAAGGAATAACTATAACAAAGTGTCTGACGGATCATTTTAACCAGGATATACCTGATGAGCTTTTCGGATTACCGGTAGTAAGTATAGCAGATGATGCATTCTGTAAACAAGAACATCTGATGAACCTGAATATTCCTGCTTCTTTAACCGATATAGGAGCAAATAATTTTAATAATGATAACAATAAAAATCTTAAGGAAATCAATGTTGATGAAAACAACCCGAATTTCTCATCAGAAAACGGTGTACTTTTTAACAAAGACAAAACTGTACTGCTGCTTTATCCACACTGTAGTTCACGAGATACATATACATTACCTCATACTGTAAAAGAAATATCGGGTGAAGCTTTCAAAAATGCTGAAAAACTTAAAAGCATTACTCTTCCTGCCAATCTTAAAAAAATTGATGAAACTGCCTTCACAAACTGCAATTTAGATAATATCTATTATGAAGGAGCACAAAATGAATGGAACTATCTAATGGATTCTTTAGAAAATAAAGATATTTTCCAAAATATTGCAGTTTCATACAATGAACCCTATCCTGACAGAGCAACTTTAGCTCTGGATGGGTCACTGAAGGTACGAGTATTATTCACCAATGAAATTAAAGAAGATGACGGCTGGACAATAAACGGAAACAACATTTCAACAACAGAGACCTACACTGAATTTGATGTTGCAGCTAAAGATTTTTTTGATGACATTGTTATAAAATGTGGGGACGAGACAAAAGTAATCTTCAAAGTATCCGACATGATCGAAAAATACAAAAAAAGTAAGAAAACTGAAATCAAGACTCTTGCCGGAGCACTGGAAAAATACTGCTTAGCTGCAAAAGCATATTTTGCAGATGAACAGGTGACTGACTACTCAACTTCATGGGAAACTGTAAAAAGTGATATCATTCCTTATGACGGTCAAAAAGAAAAAGATTACGTCGGTTCTACACTACTTCTCAAATCAAAAACGATTCTTCGTCATTATTACAAATCAAATGTTGAGGGTTCAGTTCCAAAGGATAGTTTATTCTATACAGAACAGGAAATTTTTGCACATAGATATTCAAGCAATACCGGATACAGTGTAAATGATTATATCTATAAAGTACTTTCAAGTGACAGTACCGATGAAAATCTTAAAAATCTGTGCGTTGCTCTTTATTATTATGGTAAGGAAGCAAACAATTATTACAGCGAAGATTAAAAATACTGCATGAAATATATTTATATCTGAAAAATTCTTACAAAAACAGAAAAACCTCTTTGTCATGCTGTGACAGAGAGGTTTTATTATTTGAAAACATCAGAAAATTTATAACAACACCCTGAAGCCGTAAAATAACAACTTCAGGGCAATTTTATTAAGGTATTTTAATAAAATTTATGTTTTCTGCCGGTCATAAACAAAGCAAATACGTTGAAAAGAGCCTGTATTATATGGTATAATTATAGTATAGAATCAACGTATTTATGATATAATGACAAGGAGTTGGGCGTAATTATGATAAAAAACAAATTAATTACATTTGCAGTTTCTCTAAGTGCCGCATTAACACCGGTTTTTTCTGAAATAAATCATTTTCAAGATATTTATGCAGAAGAACAAAATACGCAGTACACTGCAGCTGATGAGATACACGGGGTAAATAATTCAGTTTTCTATATTTCACGACCTGCAGAAGCGTCGCTTACGGTTGTAAATGCTTCTAAGTTCGGACTGTCAGAAGATGCAAAGGATAACACACAGGCCATGAGAGATGCTTTTATCTACTGCAGACAAAATCCAAACACGAAGCTTGTCATAGACAAAGGTATCTATCATTTCAGTCCTGAAGAGGACATATACCTGAATAAAATGCAGAATACTCTGATAGATGCAAACAATGCCGAATTTATTTTCAGCACATCTCATTATTTTAAAGTTTATGCCTGTGATACAGTTGAGATAAGAAATCTGATAGTTGACTGGGACTGGGATACGTTCAGGCTTGGTTCACTTGTAAAAATAGAAAATGAAAATGATGCTGAGAATACACTTGAGATCGAATTTACTGAACTTGATGAAGTAAGCACGGACATCCCGCTTGAGAGCTTTATGCAGTATGACCCTGTTGATCATGTTGCAGGTGTTCACGGCAGTTTTAAAATTTACAGTCCGTGTGTCGACAGTGAATGCATAAAGAAAGTTGAAAAGGTCGACGGAAGACCTAACGTTCTGAAAATAACTCACAGCGGTGCACTTGATTATTTTAAAAATGATGAGGTTTATCTGCTCCGCCATTACACCTACGGCGGACAGGTTTTCAATACAGTGGAAGAATCAAAATACATAACATATAACAACATAAGCATTTACGGTGCATGCGGAATGGGTTATGTATTTGCATACGGTGCAAATCATTATCAGATCATAAACTCATATATCGGTCTGCGTCCGGGTGCTGAGAACAAATACAGGATATCTACAACAGCTGACGGAATCCATGTTTCCAATTCGGCAGGATATTTCAGGATAGACAACTGCGACTTAAGCTTTACCGGAGATGATATTTTAAATGTTCATGACAACATGTTCTATATCAAAAACATTGACGAGAGCAGGAAAGTGATACAGGGAACTGTTCCGAACAAAATAGTCGACAAGGGTATGAAATTAGTATTTATGGATACTTCTTTTAATAATATCGACTATGAAGCAACCGTAGAATCAATTACAAGAGACGGTTATGAAGCGACGATAACTCTCACAGAAGCACTCCCGAAGAGCATTTCGGCGGATATGGTCGCTTACAACAAATACAGAGATTCGGCAAATTATGTACTGACAAACAACTACGTTCACGAAACCAAAGGACGCGGATTTTTGCTCAACAGTGACAACGCTCTCTGCGAAGGAAACACATTTTACAGGACCTGCAGTCAGACACTTCAGGTGCGAACAAATATCCCGACTGACAGAGTGATAGAAGGAACAGGGGCAGAGCATATCCAGATAAGTGGAAACACATTTATCGAGTGCAATTTTGGCGGAAGAGGCGATGTTATTACCATTGAGAGCATGCTCAATGAAAAACGTGCGGAAAATACGCCTCTGAGTGATATTTTGATAAAGGACAATAATTTTTCATCCTGCTTTGAAGAAGTTATAAACGCAGATAATGTAAACGGCTTAACAGTAAAAGACAATATTTTCAGAGAATGTGAGAACTATATTTTTGGAGAGCACTGCAAAAATGTGACCACGGATAACAACAAATTCCTTCCGAAGGGCGATGTAAATGCGGACGGAAAGTTTACTGTTTCAGATATGGTACTGCTGCAAAAATGGCTTTTGAACGTGAAAGATACTGAACTCGGTGACAGGGAATCAGCGGATATAAATAAGGATAAATCTGTTGATATACTGGATCTGATAAGGATCAAAGGGGAACTGACCGAAATAAATTGATCCCCAAGTCAGCTTAGTGAAGTATTTTCGTTATGACAAGTAATTCATCTTGACGGAGATTTCAAATTATTTATTCATTTTACGCACCGAATTTTTTTGAAATATCTTATAGTTATAAAAAAATATCACTGTAAAGTTATTATCCTTTACAGTGATATTTGTGTTTGAATTTTCAATCATTAATTCAAAAAGCTCCGTTAAAAACGGAGCTTAAATGTTATTTATTTCTCTGTATCAGAAAACTTTTCCCACGAACATCCGAATTATTTAGCATTAATATATTTCATATTAATTTTCTCCGGATAAATTTTAAGAAGGAGCATATCATCAGTTTCATTATATTCATCATAATAATAAATCTTAACAGTATTTTTATCCAGATCTACTGATTCGATACAGATTACCATCTCATCATATATTTTAAAATCTTTTCCGAAAATATCTGAGAACTGAATCATCTCACCGGTTTCGGTATCAAAATAGTATTCGATAGGATTCATATAATATGGGCTGCTGTAAGAAACAGTATATACATTCAGAGAACTTTTGTCACTGTATTTAACAGGATCATTGACACAAGTTTTCATTTGAATATCATCATCAGCATAATAATTCAGTTCCTTGCCCTGTTCAAATACTTTGTCCAGAATTTTTTGTACCTGTTCTGTTTCTTTTTCTGAATAGAACGGTGACCATTTGAGAATACGGCGGATCTCTCCATCATCATCAACTGATATTTTTTCATCCCAGCGTGTCTTGTATTCATCAGAAGCATCAGAACAATATTTTTCATCCAGTATCTGAGTATTGTCAAAATATTTGCTGCAGACCATACCGTCAGCCAGACGTGCGGACGATAAGGACAGTCTGACTATACCATCTGCTGTGAAATATGGATTATCATCATTAATATATATGTAATCAAGACTGAAATCATCGATAGAACCGGTAAGTCCTGTAAAATCAGTTTTTACAGAGGCTGTATTCATATTGGTTATCAGGTCTGAAACTACATTGTTTAAGACAGGAACAAAATTTTCATTCTTATAGAAAAGATCTGAATATTTTTCGAGTCTTGTATTATTTTTCAGATTGTAATTAAATGTCTTTACAGAATTATGAATATATGCTTTTACTGAACTGTCATATGTACCTTTATTTTTGATAACTATATTCATATATCCGTTTTTAATATTTGCAAAACTTTCTGTGTTTTTAAGTTCAAATGATTTCAGCGCATTTCCGATATCTTCATTTACTGTTTTCTGAAAATCCTTGTCTTTAAGGAAGTCGATATATAAACCGTCCGCATTTTTTATATCAACATCAGCCTGAAATACTGAATTGAACTCATCAGGTTTATAGTTTTCAGCTCTCTTTTCTCCGGTGCCCTTTGCTGCATAAGCTTTGAATCTGTCAGGGTATTCCAATTTCGTTACCGGAATATAGCCGTTTTCAAGAGCACACAGCTGTCCTTCTTCAGACACAGCCCAATCAACGAAATCAAGTGTATTTTGTAATGCAAAATCTGTATAAATAATACATGACTCGCTCAAAAGGGGATAGGTGCTGTCAGCCATTGTTTCACCTGAAGGTTTTACACCATCAACTGAAATAAGCTTAACATCATCCGAGTTTTCATATATCTGAGCAGCATAGGAGTATAGCGAATATCCGATTGCACCGCTTGCATTGTCATAAGCAGCAACTGCTTCCACAACTTTGTTCTTGGTTCCGTAAATCTCTTCCTTCGGAGCATCGATAAGATCAGCGCCGTTCATAAATTCTTTCATGTAATTCTGACTTCCGGAATCAGTATTTCTCTGATAAGGGATTATCTTCTCGTCATTTCCGCCGAGTTCCTTCCAGTTTGTGATCTTTCCGGAATATATATCCTTTATCTGCTCCTGTGTCAGAGCATCAACAGGATTGTCCTTGTTTACTGCAAATACAAGTCCTTCCTTTGCAACAGGCACAGAGTAAAGACGTACGCCTGCTTTATCAGCTTCCTTCCGCTGAGTTTCAGAGACAGCAGAAGCAAATATCAGGTCATTTTCTCCGGAAAGAAGCATTTTAAAGGATTCATCCGTATCATGATGACTTACAAGCTTTCCGGCATCTTTGTAGCTGATACCAAGCATCTTTTCTTTGAAACCGGTTTCCAGCTGGATCTCAGACGTTGAACCGTCCATGACAGGCGTATTTTCGATGTTCCATAAAACTATATTTTTCGTAATAGCACTTTTGAGGATCGTAAAATCAACAATATTGATTTTTCCATCTCCGTTAATATCTGTTTCATATTTTACTTTAGGATCGCTTCCGGTTCCGAGAAGATACTGGCTGAGTCTCATCAGGTCCATTACTGAAATTGAACCGTCACCATTGTAGTCTCCTCTGACTCCAAGCGATAAAACGTTTTCCATACCATCAACAGTGCTGACTGAAGGAACAAACGAGCTGCTTACTGCCATAACAGCAGCTACAGATAAAATAACCTTTTTAAATTTCTTCATTTTTATTCTCCTCTTTCTGAATAATTATTTAATCACTTTTTAGCTCTAACCATCTTCTTCAGGAATTTTTCAGAAGAGTTTATGCATGTATTACTAAACGCATTAACATTAGAACAATAAAATTATAACATAATAACAAATTTTTGTCAATATTGTCAGGATATAATAATATAATAAATAGTTTGATACATAAGCGGGTTTACTCATGTTATTTGTCTGCCAATTTTTTTCAAAGCAATAAAAAACGAAGTGTATAGGTCGTAGTATAAACAACGTACACACTTCGTTTTAAAACTCTGAAATTATCACATAAAACATAGAGAGTTCCGGTATAAATATTTATTTTACAATAAGATTTTTTATAAATTCATTTGAATCATCACAGATAGAATCATAATTGTCCATCCCGATATTTGAAAAAATAGTTATCAACGCATTGCCGGTATCAAATATTATGTATTTAAATCGACAGTCTTCTTTTACAAGAATTATTTCGATTGCATCATAACCCATGTAATTTATTTTTTCAGATCTTTTTGTTTCAAAATCCTGTTTAAGATAATCAGCCGCTTCTGCTTCGAGAGAATTACGTTCAACGTTATCATCTGCGGAAAATGCAGTATAATTACTTGGATTTTCTCCATCTGAACTATGATGAAATGTCACATAGTATTCGTCATGATCCATTTTATAGTCGCCATAGCCATAAACCCATTTATCATTTTCAGTTATTGAAAAATACGGACAGTCAAATGTTCTGAACTGAACATCAGAGGATTTTTCATTTTCATCATAAATTATTTTTCCCATAGTATTGTTCAGTGTATTTGTTATATCATCAAAATCATCAAAATCACATACACTAACCTGTAAATAACGCGTATCATCACTATAATCAGCCGTATTTGAATTTGTTACAAACATACACAGCTGAAGATTATTATCAGCTTTATCTCCGCAATAATAGTAACTTCCACAAAGACCATTATATGATTTTTCCTCATTAAATTCAGCATTATTCATTTCTGAATATTCTTTGAGAATATCAAGACTATCACTATAAGTGCTCGTACTATTCGTGTCAGGATCATATCCGAAATATATAACGTTTCCTGTATTAACTGACTTAAATTCCATACATCCGATACCTGTATCGTAAAGTTTATATTCATTTGAAACAGGGAAGACGAAGTTATTAAGTGTATAATAGGTTTCACCTTCAGTTGACAGATCACTGATGATCCTCATATCCTGCTGACCGATATCTGCAAATGATTCTGATGTTGTTACCGGTGATGTTTCTGAAATGTTCACCGGTTCTGACTCTGTAATACCTGTGCTGTCAGTTTCAGAAGTGACTTCTGAAATATCTGATTTTGCAGTGTTATCATCATATTTTTCCATTTCGCATGATGATAAACACAACGAAGAGATGAGCATAGATGTTATAAATATAAGTTTTGTTTTTTTCATTTTGATTATCTCCTTTAAATTTGGATCTGTATTTGTAAATATCTTTAAATATTTTAGCATGAATCTGTCATTTTGTCAAGTTTGTTATTGGAAAATATATCTAATACATGTAAAATTATTAAGACAAATACAATGAAGTAAAGATTGAAACAATATTTATCGTAACCGCTCAATGATATCAACTCTACATTTCATAGATTTACTTATAAACCGATATCTGCTATGATAAACATGTATAAATCGGAGGTAAATGATATGGAAAATGAAAAGAGAAAAGAACTTATAGGTCAATACAAGGAGAGACATCCGGATATGGGTGTTGTCTGTTTTAAAGCAGGGGACAGGATCTGGCTGGATACTACTACAGATGCTGACGCGTATTTTAACAGACTTTTGTTTCAGCTTAAACTCGGTTCGTGGACCAACAGGGAGATCCAGAAAGCATATTCATCGGATCCTGAAGGTTGCGAACTTAAGATAATCAAGAAACTTGATTATAAGGATCTGACTGAGGATCACAGTGATGATATTGAAATACTGCTGATGGAGGCTCTGGACGAATATCCGGATGCCAAGCCGATAAAGACGGGGAAGAAGTTTAAATGAAAAGTAAAAGCCGCATATACCGATATGTGATTCATGTCGGGGATGCGGCGATTTTTATTTATGCAGAAATATTTAAAAGATTTTACAAATGTCCTTACAAATAATCCGGAAATTAATAAAAGGCAGAGTAACTTTTTCTCCGATGCAAAGTCTTTAAACATATTGTTCAATATGTAGCATCTGAACTTATTTTGTTGACATATAATGTGCAATATGTTATAATTAATATATAAATATAATATTGCAATAAAGAACTATTGCAATTATAAAACATGTTCAAAGCTCTGCTTTTAACAAGCAGAGGCGATTCGCAGAATCGCTGACCAAACAGTCGGAGATTGTACTCCGACTGAGCGGGAAGATAGAACCCGCCGCCTACAGAGCAATGTCATCAACTTAAGCGATTTAACGTTGATTTTGAGCAAACTTTATTGAAGGATGAGATTTTTTTCTTAAATAAGATCTTCCTGGTCTTACAGGTATAACAGCGTGAATAATATTCCGGTAAATATTCGATAAAA
>JAZQPR010000093.1:0-3981 GCA_045628605.1 Oscillospiraceae bacterium | reverse complement strand
TTTGAGACCCCTTCGCCACGCTTACGCGCGGCCCTCTTCCCCTTATCAGGGGACGTAAAATTATGTTGCTTTTATTAGATTATTGTTACTTATATAATTAAGCGACAAATTTGACTTCCTTTAAGTTGATGACATTGCCTGTAGAGGCGAGGGATATCCTCTTCGTCGTTATATTCAAAAAAATTATTGTATAAAAGTAAAACGAAAAAAACTCATAAATAATAAATAAACGTAAAAAAATCGTTTGAAAAATAATACAATTTGAGTAATAATGAATAACAGACTAATAGAAATACTATAGCTAATTACAATCTTTAGGAAAAGTTCTTTACAATCAATTTTATGCACTATATAATAAAGGTGTGATAAGGCATGCGGGCTTTAATTACACAAAACAGACAACAGTACAGTAACGGTTGTCTAGAAAATATCAATTATTTGTCAGATTCAAATCCGCTTTGAACGTGACAGAGGAGAGTCGAAGAATTACCGGTCAAACATTCTGAGACTGTGATCCTGTTCGGAACGGAAGAGCAGGACCCGGAGCCTTTTAAGGCATAGGATATTCTCTTTACAGTCAGACAACTGATATTTTTGCAGAAGGAAAAGAGATATAGAAATACGGAGGTTAAAGTTATGGCAAACAGAAAATTAAAAAAGATAGCAGCAACTGTAGCAGCAGTGGCAATGCTTGCAGGTTCAGTTTCAGCGAGCTTAAATGTTTTTGCAGGTGAGCAGCTCGGTCCGTTCAACTTTGAGGAAGGGATAGGTCTTCCCTGGCATATCTGCGAATCCGGTCCGGCAAAAATGAATTTTGATATTTCAGGCGGAAAATACAATATTGAAATATTAAATCCTGGCGGAAAATCAAGAGGCGGTGAAGACAGATGGGATGCTCAGCTTCGTCACAGAGGACTTCATATGGAAGCATCCCATACCTATAAATTAACATATACTGTTTCTTCGGATACAGCAGGTTATTTTTATGCAAAGATCGGTGACCTTGAAGGAAATGTTGAAGCATGGCACGGAAACGGTAAAGTAACGATCGAGGGCGGTCCGTCATCAAACAAACAGGGCGAAGTGTCATACGACCAGGCATGGGATCTTCTGCAGATCGGTGCCGGCGATACAATGACAGTTACAGCAGAATTCCAGCCAAAGGAAACAGTGGAAGTTGCTGAGTGGGCATTCCACTTTGGCGGAGACGGGGAGTATGGAAACGGAAACAGTGAGGATTGCTTCCCTGAAGGAACAAAGCTTTCATTTTCAAATATGTCACTTGTAGATACAACAAGTGATGAATATGACTGGCCGGAAGAAAAGCTTTACAGCTATAAGGATATCTCAGTAAACCAGCTCGGATATCTTGTTGACGGAATAAAGCAGGCTACATATGCTCCGTCAAACGGAGAAAAAGGAAGATACAGAAAGCCTGTGTCAGGTTCAGGCGATATTACATTCTCACTTTGTAAGGACGGCAAGGAAGTATATACAGGAAAAGCATCGGGTAAAAAGGATGCAGACTCCGGTAATACAACATATGTTCTTGATTTCTCAGACTATGCAGAAATGGGAACCGGTTATACCGTAAAAGTCGGCTCAAATGAAAGTTATCCTTTTATGATCGGTACAGGTGCTGATATCTATAAAGGTCTTTATGATGACGCTTTAAATTATTTCTACCTCAACAGAAGCGGTGTTGAGATCGAAAGCAAATATGTTGTTGCAAACAACTATGATAAACAGATCAAGTCAGCTGAAGAGCAGAATGTCAAGGGTTCATTCATATCAAAGGAAAACCTTGCACGTGAAGCAGGACATCCAAAGGATGTAGCTTACATTCAGCAAACGTGGATCGATGCATACTGTGTTGACGGATCTGATGTTTACAAGACTGAGTCACAGGATGTTACAGGTGGCTGGTACGATGCCGGTGACTATGGTAAATACGTAGTAAACGGTGGTATCTCTGTCTGGACACTTATGAACATCTATGAGAGAGCGATATTCAAAGGAGCAGAATCAAACTATGGTGATGGAACCCTCTCCATTCCTGAGTCTTCAAACAAAGCTCCTGATATCCTTGATGAAGTAAAGTGGGAAATGGACTTTTTCAGAAAGATGATATGCAAGAGTGGTCCTGAAAAGGGTATGGTTTACCACAAGATGCATGACTTCAAGTGGACAGGACTTGCTGTTTCACCGGCTGAGTCTACTGCTCTTTCAGAAGGAAAAGACAGTGAGAAAGGAACACTTTATCGTATAATCAAGCCTGTAAGTACTGCAGCAACACTTAACTTTGCAGCAACAGCAGCACAGTTTGCTCGTCTGTATGCTGATTATGACTCATCATACTGCAGCGATATTCTTGAGGAAGCCGAAACCGCATATGCTGCAGCACTTGAAAATGATGACATGGTAGCACCTCTCGATCAGAACCGAGGCGGTGGTCCTTACGGTGATAACTATTTTGGTGATGAATTTTACTGGGCAGCCTGTGAACTGTACCTTACTACCGGTGATGCTTCATACCTTGAAGCTATAAAACAGAGCAAACATTATCTTGAAATTCCGGTAGCTCTTACCGGTGGTGAAAACAAGGGCGATATCGGATCATTTAACTGGGGTAATACTCAGGGTCTTGGTTCTGTTTCACTTCTCATTAATTCCGATGGAAAGAATAAGAATGTTAAGGGTAAAGTCGATGGCGAAATGTTAGATAGACTTACAAAAAACATTTTATTAGTTGCTGATGACTACTATGACATAGAAGAGAAGCAGGGCTATGGTGTTCCGTTCGGTCAGAGCACAATGACAGTTGATTCATATTCAAGAGAAGAATTTGAAGGTTATACATGGGGTTCAAACTCATTTGTTATCAATAACGGCATTGTATTTGGTCTGGCATATGATTTTTCAGATAATCCGAAGTATCTCAATGGTCTTGAAAGAACAATGGACTATATCTTCGGACGTAACCCTAATGAAATATCATTTGTTACAGGATATGGTTCACATCATACAACATTTGTTCATCACAGATACTGGTCCGGTCAGCTTGATGCTGAACACTTTCCTGTTGCACCTTCAGGAGTGCTTTCAGGTGGTCCTAACTCAGGACTGCAGGATCCGTATGTAAAGGGTGCAGGTTACCTGGTAGGAAAGACAGCACCGCAGCTTTGCTACCTCGATCATATAGAAGCATGGTCTGCCAACGAGTGTACAGTAAACTGGAATGCACCGCTTGCATGGATGGCTGACTTTATGATTAATTATCAGAGCGTTATTCCTGGCCAGAATCACGATCCGATCGAAACAACAGTCACAGAGAAAGATGATATTCTTTACGGAGACCTTAACGATGACGGTACAGCAGATCTTACTGACCTCACACTCCTCAGCGTTTATCTTATGACTAAGGAGCCGGGTTCTTCCATCAAGAACATCAAGGCCGGTGACGTTGACGGAAACGGCACGGTTGATATAGCTGATCTTCCAAGATTTAAACAGTATGTTTCAAAGGATGCCAATGTTAAGAAACTCGGACCGCAATGATCTGATTTACTGATATTTTAATACCGATAATAAAACTCCTTCGGATTTTATATCCGAAGGAGTTTTTGGTGCGCCCGAGGGACAATATGAATAAAGCATTCAAGCGTGTAAATAGCCCTATGTTTAAGCAAAAAAAATTAATCGACATCCTAAGATGTCGATTAACAACTTAAATGATAATGTCCGCACTTTGCGTAAGAACCTGGATATTTATCCATGACCGACTATTTCATGAAAGTTCGCGTAAACTAAGGAACCGCCGTGTACCGAACGGTACGCACGGTGGTGTGAGAGGTCGGCTAATCAATTAATGGTTAGCCTCCTACTCGATCCGATGCACGAAGAAAAAAGCTCCCACAAAATAAAAATTCTTCCTTAAGAATGAACTCCAAGAGTCCGAAATAAAAAGTAGACATTTACATC
>JAZQPR010000092.1:0-2524 GCA_045628605.1 Oscillospiraceae bacterium | reverse complement strand
CTGAGCGGAAACCGATTCTACGAATCGCCTCTGCTTGTTAAAAGCAGAGCTTTGAATTCTTCCTTTACAGCTCTGTGCTGTATATCTCATTTTTTTGTTTATTGTTTTATCTTTTTCAAAACTGATTCTGATCACCTGAATGATCTTCCCGCATTTATTTAGTATTTTTGCACAATGCACAAAATTCACAAAAAGTTTTTTTTATGCTTTTACTCAAATATAGTTGAATATTTTCCATTCTTATGTTAAAATTTAAGATAGTAATTATAGTTTTTGGAGGTTGCATAACATGAAATGCCCTAATTGCGGAGAAATAATTAAAGACACAAAAAAGAATAAAATGAATTTCTGCGGCTTCTGCGGAACAAATCTCAGAACAGGAGAAAAATCCTGGGCTGTCAGAGATAATGAAAATGAAAAAACTGAAAATGAAAGCCGTACCTCAGGTGCTCCGGTTTCGAATTTCAATACTTCTGCACCATCTTACAACAATGTTAGCAACAGTAACCAGCGTTACAACTCTTCAGCTGCTGCAATAGCTGCAAATACATATAACAACGGTTCAAATGAAGAACAGAAAAAAGTTCAGTATTCAGGAAGCAATACCACATTTGAAAATCTCAACACTCCTAAAATACCTGAATTCAAACGTCCGGATCCTTACAAGCAGAATATAAACAATGAGCCTTCATATCAGCAGTATATTTCATATAATCAGATCAAGAATATGGCTGAGAAAGCTGAAACAGAAAAAATTGATCAGAGTCAGACTGTTGTTCCGCCTTCATTTGATAATTCTGTTCCAAAATCTGTTACTCCGCCTTCATTTGGCAGCGGATTTGATTCGAATTCCGGTCAGGACAGCAGCATAAATTCCCGCGGATCAAATGACATCTCTTCTGCAGATCTTAACAAAGACATCGCTGATAAGATAAAAACTCTTGAGAATACAAGCTTTGGTATAAGTGCTGCTGAACATTCATCATCTTCTTCAGAACTCAAATTTGAAGAAACACCGATCACTTATACACAATACAGAAAAGGTAACGGTCAGTCTGATATTAATGACGATACTTTAAATTCAGAGTCTGTTAATTTAAATAAGGATACACAGCAGACAAATAATTTTAACGATAATTATTCATTTGGCTACAATAAAGAAGCGTATAAACCAATTAACACAATATCAGAAAATGAAGCTTCTGCATCAGATTTAAATGCAGTTGACCAGATATTAAATTCAATACCTGAAGCAGCTTCTTCATTCCACTCCATTCCTACTGCTCAGACCGAAAGTTTCGTTTCTGAGCCGGAACCTGAACCACTGCCTGAACCGATTCCGGAACCTGAAAAAGACAGGATCATTAATTTTATCGGTCAGGATAAATCAGCTGCAGAAAATATGCTGAGATTTAAAGGCGTTACAACTGAGATCGTATATGTTACAGATGAAAAAGATTATGACACTGTCATTGCTCAAAGTGTAGATCCGGACACAGAATTTATCAAGGGATCTCCAATGTCTATAACACTTACTGTAAGCGCAGGAACCTGGTCAGAATGGAGTTCCACACCTGAATATGTTCCGGCTTCATCATACATTACTGAAACAAAAAAAGAATACAGAATGAGAACAAGAACTCGTTCAATAGACAAACGAGAAACTACCAACTCTTCAGAATATGAAGATTACAATCTTGTCAGAACAGAAAACAAATACTCTGAATGGAAAGTTGACCAGTATTTTACATCTGAAAATATTCCTGTTGACGATAAAGTTGAAATTGTTGCAAGACAATCCGGCTTCAAATATGCAGGCTGGTTCAATCCTATGAATATGACAAGCATCTCCTTCTCAACTCCTGATGTTGCTAATTTCTTTAACAGTAATCTTTACAATGTAAAATGGACATATGATGAAGTTATCAGTGAGCAAAACGTTAAACCGGACGTTAAAAACTGGCGTCTTGCAAATGATAATATGACAAGAACACCTGCCGGTGATTCAACTACAAGCAATATTTTCTTCAGCTCACATGTTATCAACGGAAAATCATATGCCATGAAATTCGGTTCTGCTGAAACTGAATGGTTTATGTACAGAAGACGTGAATTAATAGAAACACTTTACTTCTATGAAAAAGAAATCATCTCAGACTGGAGCGACTGGGGCGAATGGACTGATCAGGAGCTCACAGCATCAGAAGACTGTGAAATTGATGAAAGAACACTTTCTCGTTCCAGAAGAAAAGTTACTGCTGATAAATAATATCAAACTTTATTCCCCGCGTTTTGCGGGGAATTTTTTTGATGTTTTTTCATCCTACAATATTTCTGTGAATTCTTTTCTAAATTGTTCAGCTCACACATTCAATATTTTTAGGATTCGTGAGCTATTTTAAGAATTCAAGCTAAAATCATATATATTTGCCTCAAATTCGGATATTTTAGCGTTGTTATTAATATATAAACATGCTATAATTAATATAGTTTATTTAGAGTTTTTTACTATATATTATTTAGT
>JAZQPR010000091.1:0-3159 GCA_045628605.1 Oscillospiraceae bacterium | reverse complement strand
GTAACATATCTTGATGAGGAGTTCATAATCGAGCTGAAAATCTGGCACGGGGAACAGTACAGAAAAGACGGAATAAAGCAGCTAAACGGTTACCTTGACAGCAGAGAACAGAAAAAAGGGTATCTTGTGAGCTTTTCATTTCTTAAAAATAAGGAATACAGCGCAGGGTATATTGAAGACATAAAAAATGGTGAGGTTCCGGGAATAGAAGAGAAAGAAATATTTGAAGTTACAGTGTAAAAAATATCGCCTGAAGAGAATAAAGTTTACATGAAGCATGCGAAATGTACAAAAATACAAGATAATATATATATATATATATATATATATATTACCAATTGACGCTTTTTGATTCCAGTGATATAATAATAACGAATTAAACAAATATAAAATATGTGTAAATAAATAGAAAAGAGAGAGTCATTTGAGGTATACATTTGTAAAACAGCATGATGCAACAGACTGTGCAGCAGCTTGCCTGGCTATGGTTTGTCTGCATTATAAGAAAGAGACGACAATTACTCAGTTACGTGATATTATGGGCACGGACTTAAAGGGGACAAATTTAATAGGTTTATCAAAGTGTGCAGATACTCTTGGTTTTGTATCGCAGGCTGTAAGAGTGGACAGAGAGAATTTTATGTCTGATTTTACATTGCCATGCATTGCAAATGTAATTACAAAGGAAGGACTTACTCACTTTGTAGTTGTGTTTAAGAAGATCAGAAAGAAAGATACTGACTATGTGATTATAGGTGATCCGGCGAAGGATCTCATAAAGATCACACTTGATGAATTTTATGAAACATTTACAGGCACTCTTCTGATACTTAAACCGGATGGAAGATTTGAACCGGGAAAAACGGAAAAAGGTAAGTTGTTTGGAAGATTTCTGAAGCTTCTTCTTCCACATAAGAAACTGTTTGCGTATTCGATTGTCGCTTCAGTTATACTTACAGTGCTCGGGATAGTATCGTCATTGTTTAATAAAATTCTGATGGATGAGATTCTTCCATACAAGCTGGAGAATCCGTTGCTGCTGGTGAGCTAACAGTCGCTACTGCTGTAGCAATCATAGGTGGTCTTGTTGCTGCGGGTTATGGCATAATGAATATTGGAAAACACTGTGGTGAATGGTGTTATAACAATGGTTATGCAAGAAAAGGAGTTGCAAAAGAGATGTTTTCATTTGCTTTTCAGTTATGTTTGACACCTATTTCGGTACCGCTTTTTTCTATTGGATTTGATAACGGTTGGGTTGCAGCATCTAAATAAAATTGTTATTTTAGTAATAGTTGAGCTGAATAATACAATTTATTCGGCTCAATATTACAAAGTGAGGAGAATAATATGAAAAAATATGAAATTTATAATTTAACAGGAATAATAATATTGTTGACATTGATCATGGCTTCTGATAAAGTAAACAGCAAATATTGTTTATTGGTGGATATAGCTACTGTATTTGTAGGTGTGTTATTAGTGATTATGAGTATTATTAAAATTACAAAGAAAAATGAAAAATGAAAAAAATAATTAATGTTTCACTAAACAAATCGTTTAAATTATCCAATGTTTTGATTAGTTCTTTTGACCAATTTGATATTAGTAGATGTATGTCGATATACTTACAGATGGAAAATTATATTAAGTCAAAGGGTGCAACAGTAATAGGTCCAAAAATTCAAATGATAGAAAGTATTTTTGATACCAATCAAGAATTTAATACTCGTATATCGTTTATGATACAATCAGATTCTTTTTTTGAGAAAACCGATGACTTTTTTCAAATGAAAAAAGAAATATATGTTTGTAACTGCATGTATGCCCGCTACACAGGACCAGAAGAAAAACTAAAACTTGCGTATGACAAAATAAACGTAACAGCATTTGAGGAAGATATCGAACTTTCAAATACAACCTACACAATATTTGTAGACAAACAGGACGATAATATCGTAGCAGATATATTCGTGGAGAAGAAAACGGATGAGTAAAAAAACAATAAAAAACATGAATGAACTGAAGGACAGCAGAATTCTGTATGAAAAAGACCTGCCGCCGTTTGGTTATATACTTGTGGCAACTGTTGGAATACTAATGATAGTAACATTGATCTGGAGCATGCTAACTTCTAAAACATATGTTGTCAAAAGCAGTGGAACAGTAGAAAGTACCAATAAAAACTATATTATGTCATCATACACCGGAGAAATAGCACAGATGAACATTTCAGAAGGCAGCTATGTTGAAAATGGAGACATACTTTTTACAGTAAAAAGTACAGACCTTGATTTGCAGGAAGAGCAGATTGACGGTCAGATCAAAGTTTACACAGCAAATGTGGAACAGTTAAAGAAACTGGAAAAATCAGTGATGGACGGTAAGAATTATTTTGACATTACAAAAGAGGAAGACCGCCAGTACTATAATCAGTATGAAGCATACATGAGTCAGATAGGTCAGAACGACCTTGATACAAGTACATACAAAAGCTATGGATACTCTGATTCACAGATAGAAGCTGAACTTGAAAAGAATAATGCAAAGATTTCTGAGATTTACTACTCAACACTAAAGTCGATAAATGAAAGCATACAGCAGTATACAAATGAGATCGACAAGCTAAATGTTCAGAAAAACGCCATAGCAAACGGTCAGTCTGAATATCAGATTACTGCCTCCGCATCAGGTATAGTTCACATGCTCAGTGACTATAAAGAAGGCATGGTAGTACAGGCAGCAGGAGTAATACTTGCAATGTCAGTAATCTATATTTTTACAAAACGAAAATATTGGTTCTGGTAATAAAAATACCGCCTTTTTGAGGCGGTTTTTTTATTATTGATAACATTTTCTATTTATGTTATACTAAATAAAGTAATATTAAAAACGGAACGGAGGAAGACGATGAAAAAATTCAACACAACAGGAACATGTATAGCTGGAAGAAATTATATGGTAGATACAACAGATAAGCTTAATAAAATTATAGAATTAATAGATGAAGAGGAATATTTCACGATCAACCGTTCCAGACAGTACGGAAAGACAACAACAATGTATCTGCTGAAGAAAAAACTGAGAAGCAGAATGCAGGTCATATCAATAAGCTTTGAAGGAATAGGAGAAGAACCGTTCAATACAAATTCAGCATTT
>JAZQPR010000090.1:0-2619 GCA_045628605.1 Oscillospiraceae bacterium | reverse complement strand
AGGAAAAAATACTGCTTTATTTATCATTATCGTTTCACTGGCATTTCTTCTGACAGGCGCATTTACTCTTTACGCAGTAAAGGATGTTCAGACAGCTGTATCAGATTTCAGAGGACTGGGTGCTATTGCAGTTCCTTCAGTTATTGTATATGCAGTTTTAAACACTTCATTTCCTGAAGAACTGTTTTTCAGAGGATTTCTCTTAAAGAGAATATCAGACAAATTTGGTTTTACTGCAGCTAATATTATACAGTCAGTTGTTTTCGGACTGATACATGGAGTAATGTTTTTTTCATATGCAGGAGCAGTAAAGACTGTTCTTATCATCGCTTTTACCGCACTGATTGGATGGTCAATTGGTTATATAAACGAAAAGAAGGCAAACGGTTCCATAATCCCCGGCTGGATCATCCATGCCTCAGCTAATATTTTTTCAGGACTTTGTGCTGCCTTTTCAGTTTTCTGAGAGATTTCATGCTGCAGTCAGAAAGGTCAGGCAGGGTGAAATTATAACACAGAAAGCAGAAGAAAACAAGCAGATTTCAGAAAGAATAAAGAACTTTATGAAAAGGTTTGATGTTTCCTCTGCACTGAAATCATCCAATGCGGTTAAAATCAAAGGTTTTGCGGTAATCGAGATATTCCAGTATCTTTTTATGCTTGTATTTGCACATCGTTCAATATACATGGATATGAAGAAAGAGACTGTAACATTTGCTAAGGATACCGTTTATCGTCTCCTTAACTCGGCTCGTATAAACTGGCTTAAGTTCACTACCAGATTATCAGCTAAAATCATAGAAGATGCAATAGCTCCTCTTACTTCAGAAGAGCGTGAAAATGTTCTGATAATAGATGATTCTGCTTATGAAAGGAACCGTTCTAAAAAGGTTGAGCTACTTACAAAAGTATTTGATCACGCCAAAAACAAATATATTTTTGGCTTCCGTATGCTTACACTTGGCTGGTCAGACGGCAATACATTTATGCCTGTAAACAGCATTCTTTTGTCATCTGAAAACGATAAGACTGTAGTAAACATACCTGAAAGTACTGATAAAAGAACAAACGCTTACAAGAGAAGAAAGCTTTCAAGAAGCAAGGCTAATGATGCTATGATCACCCTTATCAAAGAAGCAAAAGCAGCATGCATTAAGGCAAGCTATGTTTTGTTTGACAGCTGGTTTGCTTCACCGGATTCTATATGCAAAGTCAGAAATCTTGGATATGATGTTATCGCTATAGTAAAGAAAACATCAAAGGTATTTTATGAATACAACGGTGAAATGATGTCCGTTTGCGATATTTACAAGAAGAACCCAAAACGTCGTGGGCGTTCAAAATACCTTCTTTCTGTAGATGTGAATGTTATTAAAGACAATAACATTGTTCCTGCTAAAATTGTCTTTGTACGTAACCGCAATAAAAGAAGTGACTATCTCTGTATTCTTTCAACTGATACAAGCTTATCTGAAGAGGAAATCATAAGAATCTACGGGAAACGCTGGAGTATAGAGGTCTTCTTCAAAGTTTGTAAAAGCTATCTCTGCCTTACAAAAGAATGCAGATCTATTTCCTTTGATGCCATGACAGCTCATACAGCTGTTGTGTTTACAAGATATATGATGCTTGCGGTAAGTAAGCGCGAATCAGAAGATCCGCGTTCAATGGGCGAACTGTTTTTATGCTGCACTGATGAACTTGCAGACGTAAGCTTTGCTCAGGCGTTTTCGTTATTTATGGAGCTTTTCATTAATCAGGCTAAAGAATTTTTAACAATTTCTGAACAGGAGATATCTGATTTTGTTGACAAGTTTCTCGAAGCAATCCCAGACGCTTTAAAGGCCAAGCTAAAAGCTGCCTGATGACTTACTTTTGTGGCATTTTCTATTGAATTTTCAAGATGCACAGTTATTTTTGATGTGCGAAGTTTGAGTTTATAAAGTGAATCTGCAAACACAAACCACATAGATATCAAAAAGCTTATCTCTGCATAGAATAGACATTTAAGTTCAGATATAGTATAATATAACTGCATACAAAATAAATGAAATAATGAAAAATATACACATCTGAAAAGGAGAAAAAGATGGCATTATATAAAACAAGCGGATCAGAACAGATTGAATGCAGTAATAAAATAGATACATATATGTCAGAGCTTCGATTAAAAAACACAAAAGGCGGATTTATCGGCAGGTCATTAATAAAAATATGGTATCAAATAAAAGACATATGTTTAGCTCTTTTTATTATTAGTATTGTTCTTTTTTTAATATCTATGATAATTTTTATCCTCGCCGGTATATTTAAATGGAACGATAAAATATTTGCAGGAAGTACACTAACAATGTTTGCATCACAATTCTATATAATGGGGTTTATTGTCATTTCTGTTATACGTATATTTGCATCTGCACACAATATTAATCATTCCGAAACTCCCTATTCCATACAAAAGATAAAGCAATGTACCATGCGTCAAAATGAATACATCGAGATAACAAATGAAGGAATTACTATCAAATATCTAGAATCAAGAAAAAGATCCGGAGGATCAAAATATTCATATTCATCTCCTGCATGTTACAAAAAAATAGAACTGGATAAAAATCATAT
>JAZQPR010000089.1:0-2597 GCA_045628605.1 Oscillospiraceae bacterium | reverse complement strand
ATCTCCCCGTCTTCTATTGCACACCAGCTGTCCTTAAGGTTGCAGCTTCCCTGACGAAGTGACTTGACCTCAGTACCTACAAGTTCGATCCCGGCTTCGAAGCTTTCGAGTATAAAATATTCGTGTTTTGCTTTTCTGTTTTCTGATATTGTTTTGAATTTTGTTCTGTCTATCATGCCGTTCACTCCTCCTGTCATTTTGATGGTGTCTACTTATAATTATCACATATTTTGTAAATAAGTCAATAGTTTTTTACGTTTCACATTTTCATCAGACGTCAATAAAACAATGTTTACGACCTGTTTTCAGAATTTTCAAAATAAAATTGACAGCATTCGGAACAGACTGTATAATTTATTTATAAATCAGATGACAGATTTTCAATATGATAATAATATTTTTACAAAAGAGATGATGATTTGCTTGATCTTAGCTGCTTTCTTGCAGGCTTAATAAATTTTATTGTTCCGTTGTTTTTGCTCCTGTTTTTCAAAAAGAAATTTGATTCCGGGGTATTTCCTGCTTTGGCTGCCTTTATTGCATGCTTTCCGGCATTTATAACAGGAGCTTTAATTCGTTCACTGTTCATGACAGATGATCTGCTGGCCTTTTCAAAGCTCTGCTTTTAACAAGCAGAGGCGATTCGTAGAATCGGTTCCCGCTCAGTCGGAGATTGTACTCCGACTGTTTGGTCAGATAGAACCCGCCGCCTGCGGAGGCGGGGGATATCCTCTGTGTTGTTATATTATGCATGGAATACTGTTCGGTATCCTTGAAGAAGGAACAAAATACCTGATGCTTCGCTTTTTTCTCACCTCTTATGACCGTAAGGAAAACACACTTTCCTATGGTATCGGACACAGTGCCTATGAAGGCTTCGGTTCAGCGATCTCATGTCTGGGACTTATTGGCTCAGGCAAAGCCGCATCGGATATATTATCTTTTCAGATCATGACGGTAATTGACCGTACTGTATTTACCATTTCATTGACGGTTCTGATTTTCTATGGCATCAAAAACGGAAAATCAAAAGTTATGCTGCCTGCAGCCATGCTTTTACAGGTACATTCAGTTTCAGTGATACAATTACAATAATAGGAAATACAATACTTACCGGAGGGATATGTTTTGCGGCATTCCACTACTGGCAAATGATGCGCTGTCAGGATGATGATTAGTTTTGGCTTTATCAGAAGATAATATGTATAATAAACTTGATAAAAAAACTCCTCAGTAAAGATGGTACATATCACTTTACTGAGGAGTTTTTTATTACGCTGCTATATTTTTCTGTTTTCGAGACTTTAATTTTTTGCATCCAAAGAAAATCACAGCTCCGATCGCTGCACCGGTTGTGTTTAAGATAAGATCGTCAACGTCGCTGCATCGCTCATAGAAAAACAGCTGAAAAACTTCAATTGAAAGCGTAAAGCCGAAGCCTGCGAGAATAGTTTTTTTAATGTTGTCAATTTTCTTAAAGCACCATGGCCAGATAAGGCCTATCGGAATAAAAAGAAAAATGTTTCCGAGAATATTTATTATCCAGCCGTCGTACACGTCAAACATATGTACTAACGGAACCAGATTTATCCACGGTGGGATAAGCTTTGATGCATCAAATTTCATCGTTCCGAGTTTTCCGTTTACTTTCTCCATCGGGAAATTAACTATTCTTATCATGGCTGCAAGATAAATATACAGAACAGCCATCTTTACTTCCTCTAAAACTGATGTATCTTTTTTTACCCATTTCTTTGATCTTATTATTACCCAGATAATCGAGAAAACCGCCAATAACTCCCAAAATGTGATTTCAACCATAAATTATTAATCTCTCCTGTTTTTTATTATTCTTTATTATTTTTCAGAGGTTCCGCCTTAAAGCTGAAAGAATCATCTTCTGCTGAAAGTTCAAGTGTACCTCCGTTTTTCAGTGAACCGAAAAGGATCTCGTCAACAAACATGGTGTTTATTTCATTCCTTCAAAGCTCTGCGTTGTTATAACACGGTCAACTTCACGCGCACCAAATTCCACGCTGATACCTTTTTTGGAAACAAGCGCTTTTGCGTTATCGTCCGATGAAAAACTTATGTTCTTTATTGTCCTATTTTTTGACATATTTTCGTCATATTTTACTAAAAGATATTGTTTTATGTCTAAGCCATTATTTTATCACTACTATTAGTTTTTTAATATATATGTCATTAACAAAGCATAAACCAGACTTTTTTTGAATAATTAACGAATCACAATCGTATCACGTTTAATAAATATATACACACCGCCGATGACAAGTGCAAGACCGACAACGTCAAGTACAGCCCATACAACAGTATCCCCGTTTTCAGCCACGCTGATTCCGTCTTTTGTCAGCTTTAATGTTACTTCACCGCCAATAAAATATCGCTCATCCCCTATCTCTGTACTAAGGGTTTCTTCCTTTTCCTCACCGGATGCATCCTTATAGCGAAAAGTTGTATCAAAGAAGAAATCGTTGTATGCTTCCATACTTACTACAGTTGCTGTTATTTTCTCACCTGTAAGTGAAACAATGACTGATCTGGTCGACATACATAATACTATAACACCGGCTACA
>JAZQPR010000088.1:0-6022 GCA_045628605.1 Oscillospiraceae bacterium | reverse complement strand
GCTGATGTTCCTCAATAATGTTTTGAATTGCCTCTGTTACCTCTTCTGCAACAACTTCCGTACATACTGAATTGAGCATAAAAGCTGCTGACAAGAATAATGCGATAAACTTTTTGATGTTAATCATTCCTCTCGTTTTTTATTCTTTCATATATTAAAATTTCTGTGACAATATGTTAGACACAAAAATGTCACAGGTTTTAATTATACAGCATGGAGTTTGATATGTCAACAAATTATCAAAATATCATATAGAGATTTTTTCTATTGTTATCTTAAGATATTTATTAAAAAATACCAGTAGGTTTATGTGTTAATAGCTGTGATATCACTAAGCATGAATTCATTAATAATCTTATTTTCAAATGGTGATTCATATATTATCATACAATAAGACATAATACAATACTTTTTTCCTATTATGCATCGAAAATGGTATGAAACGCACTTTTTTCTCAAAATATGGAAATATAATGATCTGTAAAAAACTGACCTGCCCGGAAGCTGTACCGGTAACCGATGATGAGATACCCACCTTCGGTATCATTCAAAGCTCTGCTTTTAACAAGCAGCGGCGGGGGATATCTTCTGTGTTGTTATATAACGTTATCTTAATGATCAATACTTAACTGATAAAATATGGCTCACGTAGTATTTTACAGCGTGAGCCTTTTGTAGAATTATTTAACTTTGAGTTTAATCATGTTTCCTTTATCGATTACTTTCTCGATGACATTTCTGTCAAATAAATCATTTACCGCATTTGTCAGTTTTTTTGTTATTCCCTTATAACCCATAGCGATAGCAAGTTCCGTCTGAGTAAGAGATTCCTTTTTTAGTATATCGATTATCTTTTTTTCATATGCAGCTTTCTTGTCAGTATCCTTATTTTTATCAAGAAAAAAATTATGCACAGGTATCGTAACTGATAAATAATTCCTGTTATCGTCCATTTCAAATTTCAAAAGATCCGAACCGTTTTCATTAAGCGCCTTTATTGCATTTGGAAAGCCGGTATTTCTACCCTCAATAAGTCTCAGTTCTTTCAGAAAATCCCCTATTCTTCGATTACGATAAGTTCTTGCACGAATAGAATAATTTGCAATGCTTTCATCTGATATGCTTCTGTCAAATCCGGGAAAACTGGTTATCTCAATGCTTTCCGGAGTAATTCTTACTGTAATCGGTTCGCTTATCTGATAAGAACGGTGATAAACGGCATTTGCAAGTATTTCTTCTATGGCAGCATATGGATAGTTATAGATCTTTACGGCTTCTGCTTTGTATTTTTCTTTTATAGTTACTTCCTTTACAGTGTAATTTCTGATATACGAGAGAGCGTCTCTGAGCTGTCTCTGTATCGGTCCGGTAAATATTTTTTCAGTCATATTTGTGCCTGTTGGATCAGGTATATCTACTACCTCGATATGTGCGTGACGAAAGTATTTCTCAGGCTGTTCTGAAAACAACAAAATTCCAACGTTAAGTGGTTTAATATGTTCCAAAGGACCCGATACGAGCTGCATATCCTTTGCTATTTCCAAAGCATTCATTTTCTTTGATCGTTCATACATCGTACTGCCTATCTCTTTAAGATGATTACGCATAAGTCCGATATCAAGATCGTCAACCTCAGCAGCAAGGTTTGGACGATCATCAAACGGAATGTCAGTCGAAATATAGAAAAGTTCCTTTTCTTCTTCATGTGATGCAATTATGGTACTGCTGAACTTGCGGATATAATAATACTTGACTGACTTATCAACTTCCTTACCATAAACGTCCTTGGAAGCCTTATACGGTCGTCCATATCCGCCTGATACCCATATCACTATAACATACACACCCTGATACAGCACAGGTTCTGCAACCGGATTATACAGCGGCTCTATGAAGTGACAATATCCTACAAGCTCTTTAAGAATATTGTCAATTCGACTCTGCTCAATACCTTTTACAGGGAACACAGGAGATCCGTCTTTTTCTTCTACACCAACAATTATATAGCCACCGCCGAGATTGTCTATATCATTTGCAAAAGCACATATTGAATGAATTATTGCATTTGGATTGAAATCACTTTTGAACTCTATCCTTGCTGACTCAACTACACGTTTATTGATCAGGTCATCAATATTAACAGGAATTGCCATGTTTGTATCCTCCTTACTCCTTAATTACTATATCGACACATGCACTCGATAATATTATACATGTGAAGTTCAATTTTGTCAAGTGACTCGATATGATTTCATCGAGTCACTCGACAAAATTATTGTTCAAATTCTATGTTTCTTATATTGATACTGAATATATAAAAATCACAATAAAAAGTGCTTCCTGTGGAACCAAATATTCAGATACATGTATTTCAGAAATTACAGCCTCATATATAGAGTAAAAAATAAAAAATTACAAATTTGTAATTTCAAAAACGAGCTTCAAAATATATGCTATAATACAAATATCAAAAGGAAACAAACCTACTAAACATTAAAAAGGAACGTGAATAGTATGAAAAAGAATCTTTTAATTATCGCTTTAATGGCAGGAATACTCTCAGCTTTTACCGGATGCTACAATGACGACGATTTTACAGAACTTGAAACCAATACCACGACAGCAGTAACAACTACTGCCGTAACAGAAGCAACAACCGATGCAGAAACAACAGTCGCTGAAACCGAAACCAAGGCTCCTGAAGAAACAACAACTGTCACAGAAAAAGAAAAAGAAAAAGAAACAGAAAAACAGAACACTGCTGACACAGAAAAGCAGACCACTGTTGAATCAGAAAACAGTGCAGAAACAAAAGATGATATAAATACCAAAGAGCTGAAAGAAACAGCTTATAAACTTTTTGAAAAATACAATACAGTCGACCATCTCCTTGCAACTGCTGTAATGCAAACAAGAGATGACTACATCGTTGACGGAAAAAACAGAACTTATAACCATGTTACCGATGAGAGCTTCACATGCGTTGATGATATCAGAAAATTCATCGACGGATGTCTCACAGGAAATGCAAAATTTGAAATAGAGGATACACTTGATCTGGACGGCGGACATGCTATGCCGATATATATGGATGTTGACGGTCAGCTTTACTGCCTCGACGGCGGACGCGGATGCGGCTTTGATTTTGTAAAAGATTCACTCGTAATTTCAGACGTTACAGAAACAGCTTTTACAGCTAAAATCACATCAAGCAATGTAGCTGTCGGAGATGTATTCCTCACAGCTCAGATTGAACTTAAAGACGGCACATGGCTTATCAGCTGTATTGAAAAGACATTTTGATTCTTCACACTTTTTTCACATTCTTATTAAAATAAAAAAAACAGGCGTAATTCTCACATAAAAATGAGAATTACGCCTGTTTTTACAATTAAAAGGATCCGAAACAATTGATTCCGGATCCTTTTTTAATTTCAAAAAAATATTATCAGAAAAATATTTATTATCCGATCACATTTCTTTAATAACGTCAGCCATCTCGTACATTCCTGCACTTCTGTCCTTGATAAATACCGCAGCATTTACAGAACCGACAGCAAAAACATTTCTTGATGCTGCACTGTGTGAAATTGTAATAACCTCATCCTTGCCGGCAAAAATAACTTCATGCTCTCCGACAATTGTGCCGCCTCTTACAGAATGTATTCCGATTTCCTTCTTATCACGCTTCTGGCGTTTTGAATGTCTTTCGTAAATATATTCCTTGGAATCATCAAATTCCTTGTTTATTCCGTTTGCTATCATCAAAGCTGTTCCGCTCGGTGCGTCAAGCTTCTGGTTATGATGCTTTTCAACTATCTCGATGTCAAACTGTTCACCGAGAAAAGCTGCTGCTTTCTTTGAAAGATCAACAAGAAGATTTATTCCGAGTGACATGTTCCATGAGAAAAAGATCGCGATCTTTTTTGATGCTTCCTTTATTCTTGCCATCTGTTCATCAGAGTATCCGGTTGTTGCGATAACGATCGGTGTGCCGTTCTTCTCAGCATAGTTAAGCATTGATTCAAGTGAAGCAGGATTCGAATAGTCGATGATCACGTCCGGCTTTTCTTTCATTTCATCAATAGTTGTGTATATCGGAAAATCAGCATACTGCTTGTTGAAAGAATCGATGCCTGCAACAACTGTACAGTCATTTCTTTCACTTATGCATTCGTTTACCATTTTTCCCATACGGCCGTTTGCGCCCATAATTGCTATGTTTATCATAATAAATGCTTCCCTTCGGTAATAAATTACTTGATAAGTCCCTGTGCCTTCATGGAGTTCATAAGCTTAGCTTTGTTATCGTCAGACATAGGATAGAGAGGCATACGGCAAGGACCGCAGTTCATACCCATGAGATTCATGGCTTCCTTTGCAGGAATAGGATTTACTTCAATAAAGAGATTGTTGATAAGTTCAAGGTACTGAGCCTGTAACTTTGCAGCTGACTTAACATCGTTGTCAAGACAGTACTGAGCGATCATGTGTGTTTCCTTAGGCATGATGTTAGACAGAACTGAGATAACGCCCTGTCCGCCGAGAGCCATAAGAGGAACGATCTGATCGTCGTTTCCGCTGTAAACATCGAGAACGTCACCGCATTCTGCGATAAGCTTTGCAGCGTAGCTCATGTTTCCGCTTGCTTCCTTGACAGCAACTATGTTCTTATGCTTTGCAAGTTCCTTGTAAGTATCTATCTGAATGTTCATTCCTGTTCTTCCCGGTATGTTGTAGAGGATAATCGGGATGTTTACTGCATCAGCGATGTAGTTGAAGTGAGCGATAAGACCTCTCTGAGTTGTCTTGTTATAGTAAGGAGTAACCAGAAGAAGACCGTCAGCGCCTGCAGCTTCAGCTTCCTTTGAAAGCTCTGCTGCATACTTTGTGTCATTGCTTCCTGTTCCTGCGATAACAGGTATTCTCTTTGCTGTTCTCTCTACGCAGAATCTGATGCATTCGATATGCTCTTCATCTGTCATGGTTGAAGCTTCCCCTGTTGTTCCGCAAACGATGATGGCATCTGTACCGTTTTCGATCTGAAAATCGATATTTTTGCCGAACTGCTCATAGTTAATGGAACCGTCTTCATTCATAGGTGTTACTATTGCAACACCGGCACCGGTGAAAATAGTATTTTTCATTGTTTTTCCCTCCCTGAAAGAAAAAGTATATAGTAATTAAGATAAATTAATCAAAGTATCCCTTAGCTGCGAGGAGTTCTGCAAGAAGAACTGCACCGCCTGCTGCTCCTCTGAGTGTATTGTGTGAAAGACATACAAACTTGTAGTCATACTGTGTATCTTCTCTGAGACGGCCGATTGAAACTGCCATACCGCCTTCAAGATCTCTGTCAAGCTTAGCCTGCGGACGGTCATCTTCTTCAAAATAGTTTAAGAACTGCTTCGGAGCATGAGGAAGTTCGAGTTCCTGCGGAACGCCTGCAAATTCTTTCCAGCACTGAAGGATCTCATCCTTTGTAGGTTTCTTTTCAAAAGTTACGAATACAGCTGCTGTATGTCCGTTTGATACAGGTACTCTGAGGCACTGTGTTGTGATTGCAGGAGTATTTGTCTTTACGATCTTGTTGTTTTCAATTGTACCCCATACCTTGAGCGGTTCCTGTTCAGATTTTTCTTCTTCTCCGCCGATGTAAGGAATAAGGTTGTCAACCATTTCAGGCCATGTCTTGAATGTCTTGCCTGCGCCTGAAATTGCCTGATATGTACAAGCGAGAACCTGCTTGATTCCGAATTTTTCTCTTAACGGATGAAGAGCAGGAACGTAGCTCTGAATAGAACAGTTTGATTTTACAGCGATAAAGCCTCTCTTTGTGCCGAGTCTTTCTCTCTGAGCCTTGATGATATCAAGATGTCCCGGGTTGATTTCCGGTACTACCATAGGAACGTCATCTGTAAATCTGTGAGCTGAGTTGTTTGAAACTACAGGGCATTCTGCCTTTGCATATTTTTCTTCGAGTGCCTTGATCTCATCTTTTTTCATGTCAACAGCGCAGAAT
>JAZQPR010000087.1:0-3391 GCA_045628605.1 Oscillospiraceae bacterium | reverse complement strand
ATATATATATATTGTTAATTGACAAACTATTTTACATAGAGTATAATATATACATGATTCACAGTTCATTTTGTTAGTATAAAATGTGAGGAATGGTGTTTATGAAAAAGAAAAAAGCGATAAAGGTTATATGTGTGGTTTTGAGTTTGCCTGTTTTATTAACTGTATTGTGGATTGCTTATATATGCTTTTCAATTAATCCTCACATTATTGACGAAAGTAAAGTGGTTCTTGAAACCAAGAATAAGGAAGGAATTCATTTTTCTGTATATAAACCGGCATCTTCTCTGGAATATAATGGAAACGATATTGATGAAGATTGTTATAGATTTTTTAAAGCAAAATTTTTAGGCTTTAATAGTTATATTCTCATGAGGTCTACTCGGGCTTTTGAACCTGAGACAGAAAAATGTTTTAATCCGAGTGGGTCAAAATATGATTACAGTATGAATGCTAATGTTACTGTTTCAGGAAAGATTAAAAAATATCGTTTTAATGTAGTTCCATATGAAAATGGTGAATTGCCGTATGAAAAAAATTGTTCGTTTTTGATCGACAAGGAAGGCAATTTATTAAATGAAAGTGAATTAAATGAAGAAGAAATTCAAGTGTATAAAGATGCATATAATGAACTGCTGACAATAATCAGGACAGTAAATTTTGTTTTTAATTTTTAGATTGTTTGTATATTAAAAATGATTTCAAATTTAGGCCTAATTGAAATATAAAAATTTATCATGAAAGAAGAGATAATTATGAGGAAAAGAAAAGTAGTTGCTTTAGCATCAGTATTATCGTTAGTTGTTTTCTCATCAGCGATGAATGTTTCTGCGTATGGTGGATGGGATAAAAGACATGTCCTTTAACTTTTCTCTGACAGCTTTTTCATCGTTTATATCAGCTTCGATATGTCTGATATTCTGCTCAAACTCACTTTTTCTGTTTCCGCGGTTTAAAAGAAATAATTCGTCATTTCCTTCTCCCGCGATTTTTCTTGTAATAGCGGAACTGATGGTACCTGTACCACCGATAAATAATATTTTCATTTTTAATTCCTCCATAATCGTTATTTTCAGTATATCATGGCTGTACAACGGTCTGATATAATAAAAATATGCAAAAATAGAAAAAACTATTTAAACAGGTCACAGGATCAGTTTTTTGATAATTAGAAAAAAGTGTTTTCTGATTAATATAGTGGAGAATTTTATACTGAATTAGGTTGAATTTACAAAACAGTGATATTTATGATGCGAAATTCGGTGAATATAGCAGTATTGAACTAAATTTTGTATATTTTTACTATATTTTGAATGGTGTTTAATATATATATATTGTTAATTGACAAACTATTTTACATAGAGTATAATATATACACGATTCACAGTTCATTTTGTTAGTATAAAATGTGAGGAATGGTGTTTATGAAAAAGAAAAAAGCGATAAAGGTTATATGTGTGGTTTTGAGTTTGCCGGTTTTATTAACTATATTGTGGACTTTATATATTTGTTTTTCAGTAAATCCTCATATTTCTGATACTGATAAAGTTGTTTTGGCTGAGAAAAGAGCTGATGGAACATATTTTGATGAATATATGCCTAATTCTTCTTTTGAATATGGGAATATGGGGTATGATGCTATCGTTTTTTACAAACCAAGGTTTATGAATTTTACCAGTTATATTACATATGGTTCTGCTATTAATATTAATTCTGAAACCAAATCAGCTGAGAGTATGAACGGTTTTAAATACCATTATTCTATGACGGCTCAACTTGATTTGACTGGTAAAATAAAAGAATATCGGTTTACAGTGTCATCATTTAGTAGTGTATTAGCTAATTCGAATGATTGTTCCAGATTTTATGTAGATAGTAATGGAGTACTATTGAATGAAAAAAATTTAAGTTCTGATGAATTAGAAAAATACAAGGACTGCAAAGAAGAGCTAATATTAATAGTGAATACAGTAAATAAGATTTTTAATTTTTAATTATGGTTCTATGATACCTTATTATTCACGTTCTTTATTTGGTGATAATATGGCAAGAACTTATATGACTCAAGGCAGTCATGGTAATAGAATTGAAGCTTATTGCTCGGCATCTTCAGATGCAGCCAAAACAGGCGTAAAACAATCAAAGAATTGTACAACAAGAAATATTTATTGTTTTAATAATACTATAGGGTATCAAGGCTATATATATTTTGATTAAATAGTCAGAAGCCAGAGCGGTTATAATATCGTTTTGGCTTCTTTTAATAAAGGAGATGAAGATACTGTTTTGAAAGCTGCGAAATATTGTGTTTCTGTTATTTTTTTTCTGTTATTTTTTATTGTTCTTGTGATATTGAATTCGGCATATATTTTCGGACATGAAGAGAAAAACAGAATATTAATAGAATCAGCCTCTGACACTGATTCAAATGTTGATTTCATTATACAAAAAGCTGAAGAATATGATCTGGTAATATCGCAAAGTGTTAGTAAACGTAAAAACGGAAATAAAGAGTCAGTTGTTTATTATGTTTCAGACAATAAATATGATGCTGTTGTTTCAGAAAACGGTATCCGTGCAGGCGTATATAAAAATCCGTTGATCGAAGAAATTGATGTTTCATATAAAAATATGCGTTTTCTGCCTTCGTCTCAAAATCAGAACAGATATAGTATTTATAATGCATCAGCTGAACAGATAAGTGAGTTTCACAAAGCACTTTCATCTGCAGGTTATTCCAGTGTGGTTTATGATCCGGCGCCATTTTATTATAATATTATATACTTCAGTCCGTACCTGATTCTTGTGCTTTCGGAAATAATACTGCTGATCATAACCTATGTTGAGGTTAATTCAAAAAAGAAAGAATTACTTATAAAATATATTCATGGAGAAAAATATCTTCAGCCGGTTATTATAAGTATTATATCTGATGTTATATTTTATACAGCTGTATTTTTATCAGGCTGCATTGTTTTAAACAGATATACTAAAGTATGCGGGATATATAATAAAATATACATTGTCTTTTTTGTCTTTATTATTTTAAATACAATAGTTTCATTAAGCGTTTTAAAAAGGAAAAGCAAAGAAATTGAATACGGGCATCAGTATTCTCCGTTTATTGCAGGGGCATTAAAATTTCTTAAATCATCAGGAATGATTCTTGTATTTATTTTTGTTTCAGTTGTCGTGATAGCTGCTCCTGAAGTAAATGATTATGCGATTCTGAAGAGTCATCTTAAGGACGATATTGTTGTCAAGCAAATTGTTTGCGGAAGAGTCAGTCACATTAAATGCGGATGATATTTCAGCGTAGAATTTGACGAGCTAACTATTTGAGGAAAGCTGAGCAAAATAAATGCGGTATACAAAAAGTAAAACAGAGACC
>JAZQPR010000086.1:0-3280 GCA_045628605.1 Oscillospiraceae bacterium | reverse complement strand
CTAAACTACTTATATCGTCTTTTGTCATGGCGATACCTCCTATGATTTTTTGTTAGGTTGGCAGACCTTAACTTTATTATATCATAGGAGTTTTTTTCTGCCCATAGCTAAAGCTTTTAGAACCACTGGCATAGCCAGTGGGTTTCGTTAAACAAAAAAAGAGTCCTGCAAACGAACAGGACTCTTTTATATAGAAAGAAATAAAATAAAATAAAAAGAAAAAATATAAAAACAAAACGTACCCATTGAATGGATATATTGAATAGTAATAATGCATTCATCATTGGGGAGAAATGAATTTATGCATTACTTGTATTAATAATATTAACATGAAAATAATATAATGTCAAGGAAACATCATCCACGAAGATCTTTTATAACACGTTTCTGAAAACCAGGTAATTTGTCATAATAGTATTTCATTATAAGCTCATCAGGAAGCAGAATCTTTTCTTCAAGCAGTTTTTCTTTGAACAGTTTTATTATCTCATAGTTTTTTTCCGAGGTAAAAGGAATGCCGAATTCAAAACAGTATTCATGATATACATCATACGCCCATTCAGCAATAGCTTTTTTTCTTCTGGGATCAATTTCAGCAATACAATTGAATTTTTTCATTATTTCTGAACTACTCCTTTTCTGCTGTGAAAATCAAAGTACGTGACATCCTCCCCCACCTACGCTCGTAAAGCTCGCTAAGAGGTGGGGGCTTCCTGTAGTTAGAATATCCATGAACAAGATACGCTTACTTCAGGATGATACATATACTTTTTGCATCAGCTCTGTTAATTTTTGATAGTTTTGATACCAATATTCTTCATTTTCTTTGTCATCGTTAATATGCATCATACAATCTGTTTGTAATTCATCGAGCTGCTGATAAATATAATCAAGATTATATAAGAAAAGTAATCTTTCTGCTTTTCTCTTTGCTTCCTGTAAAGCAGCTGCATCATTATACTCATCTGCTCTGTCTGCAATCTCCAGCAATTCTTCATATCTTTCTGCATATTTCTTATGCGGATCAAATGATGGAAATTTAATTTTTTCAAGACTTTTCATAATATAATTCTTAAGACAGTTTTGATCCGGAGTAAATTTTTTTGCTTCATGAATATACATGAAGTCAGAAGCACAGACTACATCGTTTACTATAACGATCGATTGGTTTTTATTCAACAGCCAAGCCGTGAATAAAAATGCATTATGTGCAAAAAAATTGACGGTTTCAGGGATTTCGATTTCTGCAAGATTCAAAGCGTTAAAAAATGTTTCATGTTCTATTTTAGTAATTCCGTACGGAATTTTTATTCGTTCAAGATTCCTACATTCTTCGAACGCATGTGCTTTTATACTTGTAACGCTGTCCGGAATAGAAATATTTATCATTGAATATTCAAAAAATGCAAAGCGATCAATGCATGTTATTCCATCGTTAATTATCACTTGTTTTACACAGGCTTTAAGATTATCAGCCGTAGCTCTATCTATATACTGTTCATCTGTCATCGAAACTTTGCCTATTCCTGATATAACTAATACACTTTCTTCGTTCAGTGTCCATGTTGCATTTTGTCCGCATTTACCGTTCTTATTCATAATACTGCCTCCTTAGCGTTAGTTCGTATGATAAACCATGAGATAATTATTTTCAAGAAGATTATCTATTCTTATAAGATTACCTGTCTCTGACTGACCGTATTCAATTCTGTGTGATAAAAAATATGATCTGCCGTGTCATGGCAGATCTATTCGGAGATTAAAATATAATAATGGATAATTGTAAAATCCACTGATATCACAGAGAAGAGAAAATGTGATACCGGATGTAATACCATATTAACACATACTATTTCTAAAGTCAACGAAATATGCCAGATTAAATATTTTTAAGAGCATATATTTCATCTCTTAGTTTTTCTTTTTCAGCACGGAGCTTTTCAAGCTCTTTTCTCAGCTGTTCAAGCTCGTTCAGGTGCTTTGCCTGTTCAGATGTGACAGCTTTTTCAAGTTCCAGCTGATGTTTCTGTTCTGGTACGGTTTGCTTTGCTTTCAGATAATATATGATAAATCTTTTTTAACTCTTCTGGTAAACCTTCGATTCTAATCTTAATCATTAGCTTAATCCCTCTTCCCTCATCTTATTATACACATGAAGAGTAGCTTTGCAGTCTTCCAGAGAATCATGAGCTTTAAATTTATAATCATAATGAGCAGCTGCTTCGGTGAGCTTACACCATTTGTTGCAGCCAAAATATTCTGAATACACTCCGTAAAAATTCGCATATAAACGCATTACATCGATGCACTCCGTTTCATCAGGAATATAAATTCCTGTATTCGTAAGAAAATTAATGTCAAACTCTGTATTGTATCCTATTATTACAGCTGCACTTGTTATAATTTCCTGTATCTCAATGATTTTGTCTTGTATTGTTGGTTTATCATCAACCATTTCTGGTGATATTCCATTAACAGCTTGTGCTTCTACCCAGGATGTGTGATTAATTGGTTTAAATAATTCATTTATCAGAGTATTTTCTGAATCATCTATAATACTAAGCTGTAGTATTTCATCCTTATACCATTCAAGTCCTGTTGTTTCAGTATCAATAATTATAATACGATTAGGTGTAATTCCTTTCAGCTTCATGATTTCCTGCAGAAAAAATCTTGTTCGTGAACAGAGTCTGCATTCAGCTTTTTCTTTTTCTTCATATGCTATTCTGATTTCTTCTTCACGCTGTTCTTCTTTGGCTCTTTTAAGCTCCAAACGTTTTTCTCGTTGAAAACGTTCTGGTTCTTTCAATACATAAAGTTCATCAGCAGTAGCTGGTCTAACTTCTTCCGGAAAAAGATATAATTTTATATCATAACTGCTGGTTGCCATTCGATTTGGTCTCATTAACTGACCAACATCATCGGATATCTTTACATATCCTTTTTTATTCCATTGCTTTTCAGTTAGAATCGGAAGTTCTTTAGGCAATGTATTTCTAACTTTTGCTTTGGAATATTCATTCCATTTTTCTGATTTCATATCATGCTACAAAGTTAGAATGTAAGCTGTTCCGGTTCATCTTCGGTTGTTTCCGTATCAGCTTTTTTTGTTTTCAGTTCGTATATTTCCTGTCGGAGCTTTTCTATCTCATCAATATATTTCTTCTGCTCATCAATAACAGCCTTTTCAAGTTCCAGCTGATGCTTCTGTTCTGTGATTTCTGCAGCTGATTTCAGCTTTTCAATTTCAGAAGACAGGGAAGTGATAGTGTTATTTAAA
>JAZQPR010000085.1:0-6132 GCA_045628605.1 Oscillospiraceae bacterium | reverse complement strand
TTCTTTTTCTGTTCTTCAAGCATGAATTTAAGGTCGATAACATGTTCCGGATTATATTCCGCAAGCACTCCGAAATCAGCACATTTTTTCAGAAAATCAGTAAAGTCATCACTCTCTTTAACTACCTGATCTATTGCATATTTCAGTTTAGCCTTCCATGATAATCCCTGTTTGTTCTGCTCCCATTCAAAATGATTTTTGCCCTTTGTCATGCCAGCGTTTTGTATAACAGAAAGATTGTGTTTTACGCAAAGTTCATCAGATGCTTCACGCAGTTTGCTCCACGCACGTTCTGCAATTTTTCCCTGATTAAACTCTGTTTCAAATGTCTTTCCGGAAAAGAAATTTACATTGTTTATTATGATATGATTGTGAATGTGATCCTTGTCAATATGGGTAGCAAGAACGTACTGATACTGATTGTCAAAAAGCTCCTTGCAGAGTTCCTGACCGATAAGCAAAGCCTGTTCCGGAGTAACTTCTCCGGGCTGAAAAGACTGTATTATATGCTGTGCTTCGTTTCTGCATTTTCCGGTGCCGGCATACTCTCTTGTTTCACGGAACTGTTCTGCTGCTCCCTGTGCAGAAGATACGCACAGGTTGCTAATAACATACCTGCCGTCTGCGGTTTTGTCCGGGTTGATGATATAAGCAACTGCATTGTACGTTCCTTTGTGTATCGTATGGACATTAGTAACTGCCATATTTCATTCATTCCTCTCTTCATTTCATCTATTTCGGTCTGATAAATATGTCCGGTGCTGTTCACACGATGAGCTATCTGATTAAATGAATTGGAAACAGATGATATACCTTTTGCTGAAGCAAGAAGGTTTTCATTATCTTCCTCAACATTCATTACAGTTAATGCGGAATATCTGCAGAAATCACCACGGCTTCTGAAGTTTGTTTCTGCAAATCTGCGGTTAATTGCATCAAGCTCGGCATCATTTACACGGAAAGTAATAATGTGTCTGCGGACTGAATCAGAATCGATGTTCTGAGCATTTTCATTCTGCTTAATATCTTCATTTTCTTCATACTCTGTTTCTCCTGTATCTGAAATATCAGGCATACTAATCTGAACATTTTCAGGTTCATTACATTCGGTATTTCCGAAAATACTGTTATCATTTATTTCATCAGCATATGTTTCAGCTATTTCCTTTGCAGCTTCATCTATATTTTTATGACTGAAGAGCTTTGAGAAAAATCCGGCTGATATTTTTTCCGGCAAAGGCATATTGATTCCTTCTTTCTTTTATTATGGATTTTTTATTCAGGGGTTTTAGGGGATTTTCCCCTGACAAGCAGTATAAAGTTTACGATTCTCCGTAATCGTAATACTTTATACCGTGCTTGCTATAAGTGAAAATAAGATTTTTCCCTTTCCTCATTATTCTAAAACCTGTCAGCGCAGTTACTGCGCATTCCGGGCGGCAGTTTTATGAAAATGTTTTATTTGTAATAATGTGCTGAATTGAAAAAGTCATATGAAACAGAATGTTTGAGCGCAATGCGAATGGACAGTAAATCCGTATCTGAGCTATAATATTATTACAGAAAAAATCTGTAAACAAAGAAACGGAGGAAAAGAAAATGGGTATTTATGAAGACAAACTCGATAAGCTTGAAAAGAAAATTGAAAAACGCAAATCCACAATTGCAAGTGAAAATGAAAAGCTTCGGCAGGAACTTGAAGAATATGACCGTATCTGTGTTATGGCACTTGCTGAAAAGTATAACCTGAAAGGCAGAGATCTTTTCAATACTATCGAACGTGAACATGAAGAACTTGAAAAGTACAGGGATAAGAATTCTGTAAAAGAGGATGTCCCTGAAAACAATATTCTGCCAGGACAGACAACATTATTTTGAAGGACTGATCCGTTCAGAACCGGATAGAAAAATCAGCAGAGGGTAAGAGAGAGAAAGCGATGCCCTCACTCAAAAAGCATAGATAAAGATACGCTAAGGAGAAAGTTCGCTATGAATAAAATATTAACTGAAAATACTGCTGAAAATTCAGCAGCGGATACGATATCAGAGTATAAAATCGGACATACAATTTATAAAGTTAAAACAGTTTTTAACCCGGATTTTCATGAAAGTCTTTCTGATATTCTTCAGCGACTGGTTATCGAAGAATGTAACAAATTAATCAGTGAAACCGGACAGAAATCAGAAAAGCAGGCTGTGTAAATTCTCTCTTGAAAGATAAATGTTAATGCGCTATAATAAAAACATAGCTTGCTGTATCTGTCGGAAAGCGAGGATATTATGAAAGACAAGATTACAGCTTTATACTGCAGACTTTCACAGGATGATATGATTGACGGCGAGAGCAACAGTATAACAAATCAGAAATTAATTTTAAAAAAATATGCAGATGATAACGGATTCAGAAATACTGCTTTTTATGTTGATGACGGCATATCAGGAACAACGTTTGACCGTGAAGGCTTTAAGGCTATGATGAATGATGTGGAAACAGGAAAAATCTCAACTATAATCACAAAGGATCTGAGCCGTTTAGGTCGTGATTATCTTAAAACCGGTGAATATATTGAGATAGTTTTTCCTGACTATGATGTTCGTTATATCGCAGTAAATGACGGAGTGGATACATTCAAAAGTGAAAACGAACTCATGGCATTCAAGAATATTTTTAATGACTGGTATGCACGTGACTGCTCAAAAAAAATACGTGCAGTTTTCAGAGCAAAAGGTCAGTCCGGCAAACATCTTTGTCCGCCTGTTTATGGTTATAAGAAATCAGAAACTGACAAAAATCTATGGATAATTGATGAAGAGCCGGCTGAAGTTGTCAGGAAGATTTTCCGCCTTTGCATTGAAGGTTACGGTCCGGTACAGATTGCACGTATTCTTACTGAACAAGGCATACTGACACCAACAGCCTACGCTATATCCCAGGGCAGAGAAGCTGATCATAAAAATGCAAAACTTCATCGCTGGAGTGCCAATACTATTGTTCATATTCTTGAGAGAATGGAGTATGTCGGTCACACTGTAAATTTCAGAACACATATGAAATCCTATAAGATTCACAAGATTGTCTATAACCCTGAAGAAGAGTTTATGATTTTTGAAAACACACATGAGCCTATTGTTACTGTGCAGGAATTTGAACTGGTGCAGGAACTCCGGAAAAACAAACGCAGACCACAGAAAAGTGATGTGATAAATCCGTTTTCCGGGATGGTTTACTGTGCCGACTGCGGAGAAAAAATGTATCTGAGCAGACGTAAAAATGAACGTCCTGAGCAGGAACATATGCGCTGTTCAACTTACGCAAAGGAACAGGATAAATGCTCCGTTCATTACATCAGAACCTGCGTTCTTAACGAAATTGTTCTTGGGGAACTTAACAAGCTTCTTTCAGCAGTAAAGGAAAATGAAGATGAATTTCTTGAAACTGCAATGAAAAATTCTGTTCAGAAAAGATCAGCTGACTATATAAAAGCTGAAAAAACAATAAAACAGGCTGAGAAACGTATTTCAGAGCTTGATAAGCTTTTTACCAGACTGTATGAGGATAATGTACTTGGTAAGATATCAGACGAACGTTTTGCACTGATGTCTGCCGGCTATGAAGAAGAACAGAAAAATCTGAAAAACACAGTTTCAGAACTTAAATCAGTGATAGATGATTCAGAAAAGAAATCTTCTGATGTATCTGCTTTTCTTGAGGTAGTGCATAAATACGAACATATTGAAAAACTTACACCTGAAATAATGCATGAGCTTATTGAAAAGATTGTTGTTCATGAAGCGGATAAATCAACGGGAAAGAGATTTCAGCAGATTGATATCTATTATCGTTTTAATGCAGCATCTTCATCAGTAACAACTGCAACCGGTAAATATGGAAAAAAGACTGCATAACACTATGTTGTGCGGTCTGATTTAAAACTATAAAAAACTTCTATATAACTACTGTACTTTCGCACCAGGGTTATCGTTTCCGTAACCTTCAAGAAGATTTACTACACCCCAGAGACCGACACCGCCGCCGATAAGACAGATAACTGACTTGAGTACAGTACATGCTGTTGAAATAAAAGTACTTGTATCAACTACACCGGTTGCTGCAAATGCGTGAGTCGGGAATGCAGTAGTATATGTACTGCAGATCATTGCTGCAAGAAGAAGCTTCTTTGCAAATCTTGTACGCTTTGTAAGCTTAGCGTTCTTTGGCTTTGCTGTCTCTGTTACTGCAGATACTTCTGCTGTTTCGATAGTTACTGTGTTCTTTGTTTCCATTGTCAAAATACTCCTTAAATAAAATAAAATCAGTAATAGCTTCATCCGGTTATATATTTTTGTTTCCGGATTCTTCGCTGCCGGCTTCATTCACTTATATTTTTTTCTGTGAATTCTTCACCCTGCACACTTATAACCTGAGAATCTCGAACCCTGTGACATATACAGCTTGTTTCTCTTTTTATCTTTTACAAACTTAGCAATGTCAAATTCATTATTTGGGTTGCTGTCAAGCAAAAGCGGATAGTTTTTGTGTTTGGTGATATCGTATTTGTCAGAGAAGAAAGGTCTTACACCTCTGAGCTGTAAAATACATTTACCACTGTCCATGACTGCAAGCTCGTCCACACTTTTCAGTTCTTTTCCAAGTTTCTGATAATTGGTTCCGAAGCTGTCACTCTGTCCCTTGGTTAATGAAGTATTGAAACTGTCAATTGTCTCTTTGCCAAGAGATTCGGAAATTTCCTTCAGCGTAGTCTTTTCCTTGCCGCCGAGGAAGATAGTAGTATCACAGTTGCCTTCAATAGTGTCAGCGTTATCCTTGTAAATAGCCTTTAACTGGCTCTTTGTCTGAAGGATAATTGTTGCGCTGATCTCACGGGAACGGATAGTAGCTATCAATTTCTCAAAATTTGGAATTTCGCCGATATTTGCGAACTCATCAAGAATGCATCGTACATGGTATTTTAGTCTGCCGCCCGGACTGGTGTCAGCTCTGGTACACAGCAGATTAAAAAGCTGGGAATACATTATCGCAACAAGAAAATTGAATGTTGGGTCAGTATCTGAGATAATGACAAACAGTGCTGACAGCTCATCACCGAGCTTATCAAGATGCAGTTCATCATAGCTTGTTATCTCAAGAACTTCATCAATAGCAAATGGCGCAAGTCTTGTAGAACATGAAATAAGTATCGACTTCGCTGTTTTTCCGGCAGCAAGCTTATATGCCTTAAACTGCTTGACCGCAAATGCACCGATACGTCTCTGCTCATCAGAAGGCTGGCATTCATTTTTGATGTTTATATAATTTTCAGATGCTTCATAATCATCAGGGAATGAATCGTTGATCCAGTGTTCAACGAACTCAAACTGAAGATCAATTGCATTTTTGAATGTTTCATCGTCCTCACGGCACTCTGACATATTGATCATGTCAATCAGAGTTTCAAAGTTTCTCTCGTTTTCCGGATAGAAACAGAATATCATTGCAATATACGCTGTATACAGCAGCTTCTCTGCTTTTGTCCAGAAATCTTCGGAATTAGGCTGATTGCCGGTCGATGTATTTTTTATCAGAACCTCTACGAATTTCAGAATATCCTTTTCTCTGTTTTTCTCCGAGATATAACTGAAAGGGTTGTAGTGCATTGATTTGGCAAAATCAATTGTATTGAAAACCTTTATGTTGTACGGTTCATAGTATCTGTTTCCTTTTTCGTCCGTCACAAGTCTGCCCCGCTGAAGCATTTTTCCGCATTCAACAAGTACAGTTCCCTTAGGATCAGTAATTACGTATGAGCTGTGCATCTGCATCAGGTTCGGCTTAACAATAAATCTTGTCTTACCGGAACCGGATCCGCCGATAACAAGAATATTTTTGTTTCTTGCATATTTCGGATGGGAAGGACGCCCCATTGTAAGATACTCCGACATGGTAAGAATAATATTATTATCCAGATCATTTGCATCCATATACGGTTCGATATCCCTTGATGAACCCCATACAGCCGAACCGTATTCATTTCCGTGTCTGAATTTTTTTCTGTCAGCTTCACGGATTTTCATTACTGCTTTTGTTACTCCGCCTGCTGCTGCACCGATGATAATATCATACAGATTCATAGA